>CANQLF010000034.1 GCA_947624635.1 uncultured Bacilli bacterium
ATTTAAATTAATGTAATTTCTCATTCTAAAATAAGCATAAGTTACACCAATTAGTAATACTAATATCATTATTGTTACCATTATTAAATCTAATTTTTTCTTTTCTTTTCTCATTATTAACTCACCACTTTTATTATTCACAATTCTAGTTAAATTATATTAAAATCCCCACCCAGTCAAGATTTTTTCAACAGTTTTTTGTTATCAATTTTAATCTATATTCATATTCTATCATGTATACTTTAAAATGTAAATTAATTGATTAAATATTTAACTATCATATTTTAAAAACTATAGAAGTTTTTAATTTCTATAGTTTAGTACATATTCTCTTTATTTATCTCTTAATTTTGCGTCTAATTTATCAGTTACACCATTTATTATTTTATGAAATACATTCATTACCTCTTCATCAGTTAACGTTCTAGTATTATCTTGAAATTTAAGTTTGAATGCAATTGACTTAGTATTTTCATCTATTTTATCACCAACATAAACATCAAATACATCAATATCAACTAATAATCTTCCACCATTTTTCTTGATTTCTTTAATTACTTCATTAGCTGTTACATCCCTGTCAAGTACGAATGCCACATCTTTTGTAATACTAGGGAATTTTGGTATTTCTTTCATTTTAATTGAGCGAATTTTTTTACTCATTAATTTATTTACTGATAATTCAAATACATAAACTTTATTTTTATTGATTGTTCTTAAAACTTCTCCAACATATCCAACTAATTCATTATCAACATATATTCCTGCACTTCTATATGGATGGAAACTTTCAGGTATATCATTAGTTCTAAGTTCATATCTATTATCTAATTTTAAATATGATAAAACTTTTTCTACTATTCCTTTAGTTAAGTAAAAATCACAATCTATCTTTGTTCCATTCCATGAATTATCAATATATGTTCCACATAGTGCTCCTGATATGTAGTTTTCTTCTTCGTATTCATTATCAATTTTGTAATAAATATTAGAATCTTCAAAAATCATACAATTATTTTGATTTCTAGATAGATTATATTCTATTACATTTAAAAGTGATGGTATAAGTGAATGCCTTAATACTTTTTTATCTTCACTCATAGGAGATGCTACTTCAATATAATTAAATTCATCTTTAGTAAATGAATGTATATCATTTAAACTAGTTAGTGAATATGTTAAAACTTCATTAAGACCACATGATTTTAATATGTTTTTTATTTCTCTAATAAAGTTTTGTTTATCGCTTCTACCTCCATTATTTGAATTACTTATAGGTAGCGTTCCTTCCATATTTTCATATCCATAAATTCTACCTATTTCTTCAATTATGTCCTCTTTAATTGAGATATCTAATCTTCTAGATGGAACTTTTACTTTATAAGTTTTATTATTTATACTTACTTCAAATCCTAATTTGTCAAATATATCTAAAACTTTATCTTCACTTAAATTCATACCTAATACACTATTTATTTTATCTAGTGTAATATCTATTTCTTTTTCTATTTTATTTATTTCACTATGAACTACATGACCTTTTAATATTTTAGCATCTGCATATTTTTCAAGTAAATGACAAGCTCTATTTAATGCTTCTATTGTTCTATTTGTATCAATTCCTTTTTCATATCTACTACTTGCTTCACTTCTTAAAACTGATTTAGAAGTAAGTCTTATATTATATGGATTAAATACTGCACTTTCTATTGTAATAGATGTAGTATTTTCATCTACTTCTGTATTAAGTCCTCCCATAACACCTGCTAAAGCAACTATTTCTTCACCATTAGTTATAACTATATCTGTTTCATCTAATACTCTCTTAACTCCATCAAGTGTAGTCATTTCTTCTTTATCTTTTGCCATTCTAACAAGTATTTTGTTACCTAGCTTTTTAGTATCGAAAAAATGTAGAGGTTGACCGTATTCTATCATTACATAGTTAGATATATCTACTACGTTATTTATAGGTCTAATACCTGCAGCCATAAGTCTAGCTTTGATGAAATTTGGACTTTCTTTTATCTTTACATCTTCTACTATTTTAGCTGTATATAATGGACAATTTATAGTTTGAATACTTAAATCTAGGTTATCTGATACTTTTTTATCTATTTCTTTATAACTAGTTTCTGGTAATTTTACATCTCCACCGTATACTGCTCTAAATTCATAAGCCATACCTAACATACTAAATAAATCACTTCTATTTGAAGTAAGTTCAAAATCTATTACTTCATCGTCGTAGCATAAATATTTAATAGCGTCCATTCCAACTGGTGCATCACTATCTAATATATGTATTCCGCCTTTACTTCTTTCTGGAACATATTTTGATTCTATACCTAATTCTTCTAGTGAACATATCATACCATTAGATTCAATACCTCTTAATTTTACAGGAGATATAGTAATATTATTTGGAAGTGTTGCCCCTACTTTTGCAACTATTACTTTTTGTCCAGCATCTACATTAGGCGCACCACATACTATTTGTAATGTTTCATCTTTAACATCTACCATGCATACATGTAATTTATCACTATCTGGATGACGTTCCATAGATAAAACTTTACCAACTACTAAATTAGTTCCTTCACATAGTTTATAATTATCTTCTATTTCATTTCCAACTAAAGGCATTTTCTTAACTATTTCACTAGTTTCAATATCACTAATATCTATATAGTCATTTAACCATTTTCTACTTACTTTCATTGTTATTTCCTCCTTTAGTTACTCCAAATTGTTCATTAAATCTTTTATCATTTATATAAAAATTTCTTATATCATCTATTTCATATTTTAACATTGCGATTCTCTCAACTCCAAGACCGAATGCGAATCCTGTATATTTTTCTGGATCATATCCACATCCTTTTAATACATTAGGATGAACCATACCTGCACCTAATACTTCTATCCAACCTGTTCCTTTACACATAGAACATCCCTTACCTTCACATTTAAAACAAGTAAGGTCAACTTCTACACTAGGCTCAGTAAATGGAAAATATGATGGTCTAAATCTTACTTTTTTATTTTCACCAAATAATTTTTTAGCCATTATTTCAAGAGTTCCTTTTAAATCACTCATAGATATATTTTTATCTACTACTAATCCTTCAATTTGGTGAAATTCATGTGAATGAGTTGCATCGTCATCATCTCTTCTATAAACTTTACCTGGACAAATTATTTTGATTGGTGTTTTTTCTTTATTTTTTAACATTGTTCTAACTTGTACTGGTGAAGTTTGACTTCTAAGTAATACTTCTTCATTTATATAAAATGTATCTTGCATATCTCTTGCAGGATGACTTTTAGGTAAGTTTAACATTTCAAAGTTATATAAATCTGTTTCTACTTCTGGTCCTTCTTCTACTGTATAACCCATAGATATAAATAAATCTTCTACTTCTTCTATTGTTTTATTTAACACATGATCTGTTCCAACACAAACTTTAGTTGCAGGTAGTGTTACATCTATACTTTCTTTAATTAATCTTTCATTTAATTCTTTTTCTTCTAATACTTTAGCTAAATCATCTAGTTTTTCTTCTAATGTTTTTTTCAATATATTCAAGTTTTTACCAAATTCTTTTTTTTCATCATTATTTAAATCTTTCATAAGTGATGAAAGCTGAGTAATTTTTCCTTTTTTTCCTAAATATTCAATTTTTAAATCATTTAATGATTTTAAATTATCAATACTACCTAATTTTGTTTCCAATTCTTCTTTTATAGCTCTTGTTTTACTATTTGTTTCCATATATATCCTCCTTTAATAAATTTATAAATATAATCACAAATAATATCTTTTTTATCATTTAAAAATACTCTATGTCTAGCGTCATTAATAACCGTTAAATATTTATTATTTGAATTAATATTATTATATACGTATTTACTTGACGATAGTGGTACTATTTCATCAGTACTACCATGTAATATTAATGTTTCACAAGTAATATTTTTTACTGTATCTTTATTTTCTTTAACTAGTTTTCTAAATTCATTTAAAACAAGTGGTGAATATCTTATTAATTTAGTTGCAAAATCTTTATATAATGAATAATTGCTTTTTTCTTTTACTAATGATTTTATGTCTTTTAAATCTTCTTTATTTTTAGAAAAATTTAAATATTCAAACGCAGGAGCAATTAATATTAATTTTTTAACTTTGTATTTGCTTGCTAAATAACTACATATTACTCCACCCATAGAATGTCCTATTAGGATTATTCTTTTATATTTTTTTGTTAATTCTAGGTAGTGTCGTTCTGTATCATTAATCCAATCATGATAATTTGCTTTAGATAAAAAATCTTTTTCATGCCCTGGCAATGTATAAGCATAAGTATCTATATTATGAAACTGTTGTAAGTAATTTACTAAATACTCATTTTCCCATAAGCCACCACAAAATCCATGTACTACAAGCACAGCAGTTCTAAACATAATAACCTCCAATTAAAGAAAAAATAACCCATCCTATAAGGACGAGCTATTTCGTGGTACCACCTTAATTCACAATAAACTTTATTGTGCTCTTATTCTCTTAACGCGAGTATTCGTTACAAAGCTCAAAGGTGAATTCATAAAATGTTATTATTAGTTTCCATCAACCACTAACTTTCTATAAATAACTTAGATTATTACTATTTCTTTTCATTGCTTTTTTAAAACAATGATATTATAACATATTTTTATTTTTTATCAAACATACTTATTTGAATATAATCATTTTTTAACTCTTTTTTCTTTGTTTTTACGTATTTTTTAACCATTATATCTTCAGTTTCATCATCATATGGCAATCTTATATTATCTTCATCTGGATTTTGATCGTGAATTCTTAATTCTTCAAATTCATCTATATGTTCTTTATATATAAAACTTACTGGAAGTTTATTATCATACATTAATGTAAATACTATCATTTTTCTTATTTCAGAATAGTTAGGTAAACGCATTACTGATAGTTCTTCTAACTCACTATATGATATGTTGTTATTTTTTCTTACTGCTATATTATTATTTTTTTTGAATGCTATAGAATTAAATGCATCACAAAAAGCAGCATAATAATCATCATATAAATTATTTCTTTTAGATGAATACTTTTCAAGTTCATTCATTTTATAATAAAAATAATTATTTATATCTAAAAATCTACGTATTTTTTTACCCATTTTATTTTCAACATTTTGTCTAGGTATTAAAAACTCATTTATAAATTTATTTCTAAAATTAATATCTTTTAATAACCTTTTAAATATATTATATTTAATTTTATCCGGCTTTTGCATTACCATTTCTATTTCATTTTTAAATAATACTGATCTATCTTTTACATTTTCTTGTGGTGATGTAATAATAAACGTTATATCCCCACTAATACCATCGTACTGACCATATTTATTTAATAAATCAAATAATTCATCTACATTCTTAATATTATTTTTATAAATAAAATAATCAATTTCTTCTAATGTACCTGTTTTAATAGTCTCAAGTGTATAATAATTATGCATTAAATTTAAATTATATTTAGCCATAATTTTTCACTTCCTAAAACAAATAAAACCCCATAATCTAATGAGGCTTTCTAAGAAATAAAGTATTAACCCCCATTATCCCTTATCTGTCTACATTATAGCAAATAATTAACTTTCTGTCAAATTACATTGCCAGTGTTGCTTTTATCTTTTTAAAAAATGATAAATATTATTATAAAAAGGAGTAAAATAATTTTTAAAATTTATATTTTTTATAAAAAGAACAATCTATTGTATACTTAAATTTACACACTAGATTGTAAAAATCTATATTTTAATTTTATTTTATCTATCCAATGATCCATGGATTTTGTTCTGTCCCTGCTTATATGTGGACAGTTTTTGAAAAGAAGAGAAAATGAGCTAGATATCATCTAACTCATAAAGCGTCTCAAAATTGATAAAATGACCATTTACTGCTATAATTAATTTAATCAAAATAGAAAGCAGTGTGGTCATTTATGAATTTAATATACAATACTCAAGAAGAAATTGCAAGCAATATTAAACAAAAATTAAAAGAAATTATTCCCAATATACGTAAAACTGTGTTAAATATATTACCTTATATCTTAATTGGTATGTTTGATTCTGAATCTGTTGTTGCTTCTGATATCTCTAAATCTTTAAAAGGTTCTTTCTCTTTAGTTCAACATGAATCTGTTGTTAAAAGAATTAGATGATTCTTTAAAAATAAACTCTTTAATCCATATGACTTCTATGACAAAATTATTAAATTTGTCATATCCAACTATAAAAAGAAACATGATGATAAAAGAGTTCATATTGTTTTTGACCATATGTTCTCTAAAGATAATTATACCGTTTTTATGATTACTATGCGTGTTGGTAAACAAGATATTCCTATTTGGTTTAGATGCTTCAAAGGTAACGACTCTTCTGAAGCTTTTGAAGAAGAATTATTAAAAGAAGGTATTTCTTATGTCTCTTCTTTATTTGATGATAATTATGATTTAATCTTCCTTGCTGATAGATGGTTTAACTCTACTTCTTTGATGGATCACATTGATTCTTTAGGTCATACTTTTTGTATTAGAATTAAAAGAAATGTTAAATTATTTGTTTATGATAAAAAAGAAAAACATGAAATTTGGAAATGGTTTGATGACTTATTTGCTTACAAAAATCATGCTAATTATCTTTTTAACATTCCCATTACCGAACGTAAATATATAGTAAATATCGCAATATCTAAAAGTGCTGGCGTTAAAGAACCTTGGTTAATTGTTACTAATTCTTCTCCAAAAAGAGCCATTAAAGATTATGGTTATAGATTTGGAGCTATTGAAACAGTTTTTAAAAATCAAAAATCTAATGGTTTTTATTTAGAAAATACAGTTAATGCTTCTTTAAAATATTTTGAAACAGAATATATGATGTCTTGCTTAGGAGTATTATTTTTAACTATTTTGGGAGCAGATTATTCCAAGAATAAGCATAGTTACAAAATGGTTAATATTGTTACTCATACAAAAAATAACAGAGGTGTATTAAAAAGAGTTGTCTCTCTTTTTAATACTGGACTTACACTATTTAAAAAGGCTTTTAATTCTTCTATATATATAAGAATTCCCTTTCGTTTTATATTATATGACATATAACTTATTTAAATTTTATTTTTTGTTAACTCAAAAAATTTGAAAAATCAAATTTGTTTTAATCGTGCAAAAAATTAACATATTTCCTTGCATATAAAGAAAAACAGAAAAATCGTTAGTTACTGGTCTAACTTTTTTACTGTTTTTTCCCTTGTTTTTAATTGGCTTTTATTAAAACTGTCCATCATTCAGATAAAATCCAAGGATCGGTACTTGTCCCAGAACCTGATGTGAAAGACGCTTCAGATGACAGAGTTATAACTGGACGGACCGCCGACTTATCAATGTTAGAAACTTTGTTCAAGCCCGGGCTCAGAAACAGGTAGCTAGGGCGCCAAGTGATCGGGATACACGACCAACCCGGCGAAATTGTCCAAAAATCTGTGTTATTATTTAAATATGTTGTGTTATTTGTTACAGCTTTATTATATACAGCTCCTGCATATACCATTTCATCGGCACTTATTAATCCTGCTTTTGCTATTACTTTATCTTCATCTCTTGCACATTTTAATGTTGGTTC
>CANQLF010000035.1 GCA_947624635.1 uncultured Bacilli bacterium
GATATGATTATATTGAAACTGGCTCATTAATATCAATTAAAAAGAACGTAAAAGATATTCTTATTCCATCTGAAGAAGTAAAAATTAAAATGTTACCGATGGATTTTGAAGAATTTATGTGGGCAATGGGCAATGATACAATGATGAATTTCATAAAGGAATGTTTTATTAATAAAAAACCATTAGGTGCAACAATGCACAGAAAAGCTATGGACTATTTTAAAGAATATTTAATAGTTGGTGGAATGCCGCAAGCTGTCAAAATTTATAAAGAAACGAGAGATTTTGATAAAGTTGACTTTGAAAAAAGAAATATATTGAAACTATATAGGGAAGATATAAAAAAATACGCAGATGATGTTAGCTTCAAAGTTGAACAAATTTTTGATGATATACCATCTCAACTACAAAAACATGAAAAAAAGTTTAATTTATCTAGTCTAGATGTCAATGCTAGATATAGAGAATATTATGGTGCATTTTATTTTCTTGATGATGCTGGTCTTGTTAATTTGGCTTATAATACTACTGAACCTAATATTGGTTTAAAGCTAAATATGGATTCAAACTCTTTTAAGTGCTATATGATGGATACTGGTTTACTTTTATCTATGGCATTTGATGAAAAAACAATTGTTAGTGAGGATATTTATAAAAAAATATTATTTAATAAATTAAGTTTTAATAAAGGAATGATTATCGAAAATATTGTTGCTCAAATGCTTGTTGCTGGAAAAAGAAAATTGTATTTTTTCTCTAGAAATAATAGAGATGATGCATCTCTTAAAATGGAAATTGATTTTTTAATCTCTAAAAGCAAGATTACTTCAAAACATAATATTACACCAATAGAAGTAAAATCAGGTAAAAATTATACGTATTCATCATTAACTAAATTTAGAAATAGATATAATGATTATTTAGATAATTCGATTATAATTCATCAAGATGATTTAAAAATTGATAATGACATTTTATTTTTACCAATATATATGACTTCATTACTTTAAGCAATTACTAGTGCTAAAATACAAATGATGATATAATACGTGCAGGTGATTTATATGAACACAAATTATCAAAAAATTATGGAAAATATATTAAAAGATATCGATGGTGAAACACTACTTTTACATAGTTGTTGTGCACCATGTAGTAGTTATGTAATTGAAGCATTATCTAACTATTTTAAAATAACTGTATTTTATTATAATCCTAATATATCTCCAATAGAAGAATATAAAAAAAGAGTTGAAGAACAAAAAAGATTCTTATCACAAATTAATACCAAATATAAAGTTGATTTTATAGAATCTGATTATGATCATGAAAATTTTATTAGCTTAACTAAAGGATTAGAACAAGAAAAAGAAGGCGGAAATAGATGTGTTAAGTGTTATAAAATGAGATTAGAAAAAACAGCTAGTATTGCTTTAGAAAAAGGTTATGATTACTTTTGTACAACCCTATCAGTTAGTCCATATAAAAACGCTAATAAATTAAATGAAATAGGAAAATATTTAGAAGAAAAATATAAAGTAAAATATCTATATTCAGATTTTAAAAAGAAAAATGGATATAAAAGAAGTATAGAATTATCAAAACAATATAACTTATATAGACAAGACTATTGTGGGTGCAAGTTTTCTAAGAATTTGAGAAAGGAAAGTATAAAATTATGATGGAGGATAAAACATATTTAGAAAAAAATTTACCTAAATATTTAGAAGATGATATTAATAGATTAAAAGAAGGAATTAAAAACAATGTATCTTATGTTGATTGTTTAATTAACGAAGTACAAGGTTCAGCAAATAGTGCTTGTGTAGATGGGATTATAACAGAAGAACAATGCGATTATATATATAAAAAGTATATATATCCTGAAAATTAATTGTGACTAATAATTAAAAGAACTTAGGACTTTAATAAACTAAGCTCTTTTAATAATTTAATTGACAATAATAATCCTAATATATATAATAAAAACCATAAATTTAAAGGAGAGATTTAAATGGATTATGAAACTATGATAAATAAATCAGATGAAATAAAAGATTTTATAAATTTATCAGTTACAATATTTAATGAGTTAAAAGATAAAAAATTAAAATGTAAAACTTTAAATCATTATTCAGAAAGGACGCATGAATTAAATGATCGTGATAAGTTATGTATTTCATTGTTTTTATCACTTTTAATAGTCAATAAAGATGTAATTATAAACATGGAAAAATATGGCATAAATATGCATACAGTTTTGGAATGTATAAATTTAGATCACCTTGAATTTGAAAAATTAAGTAATAATAACATTAAAGAACTTTATGAAACTTATTTTGAATCTGCTATGAAAGAATTTAATCTTATAAACATTTCTATTTACAGATTTTTAAGTATAATATCTAATAGTGTAGGTTGTGGTTCTAAAATAATTACCTTTGTTGTTAGAAAAATAACAAAAGATTCATCTGCTGATGCTTGCTTTCATGATAGTTTTGGAAAAACTATACGTGTATTAGAAAGTAAAAAAAGCGATAATGAAGTAAAAGAAATGAAAGATAAAATAGCATATATAAAAGATGGTTTACAAAATTTAGCTACTCTTAATTCAAATTATAAGGAAGATAAAAAAAATGAAAACAAAAATTTATTTGATGAACTAACAAATAAAGATTACAAGATTAATCCAGCGATAGGTAGAGATGAAGAATTAAAAAAATTAATGCTTGCACTTGCTACATCTGATAAATCGGCAATTATAACTGGAGAAGCAGGTACAGGTAAAACTGCTTTAGTAGAAGGTTTTGCATATCGCATAAAAAATAAACAAGTTCCAACAATTTTTCAAAATAAAGCAATTTTAAAATTAAATACATCATCATTAGTTGCTGGTTGTGCTAGAGTAGGAGATTTTGAAGAAAAAGTAGAAGCATTATTAAATGATGTAATAAAACATGATAATGTAATATTATTTATAGATGAAATACATACTACAATAGGTATGGGTGCTGGAAATAATTCAAACAATGATTTAGCAAACATTTTAAAACCATATTTAGATAGAGGTAAAATTAAAATTATTGCAGCTACAACAAATGAGGAATACGATAAATATATAAGTACTGATAAAGCTTTTAAGAGACGTTTTGAAAGAATAAGTATTAAAGAATTAGATAAAAGTAATATAATAAATATATTAAAAAATAGAATACCATATCTAGAGGCAGTTACTAAAGTAAAATTCAATTTAAAAGATAAAGATTTAATATTAGAATTTATTACGAATATTACTAATAAAGAACATAGAAATTATAATGATTATACTTATAATCCAGATTTATCACTTCAAATTCTCGAAAAATCATTTGCGCATGCATTAATAGAAAATAGTGAAGAAGTAAGAATAATTGATATTTCAAATGCAATAAAAAGCTGTGATAGATTATATGAAAAATCAAGAATGGAAAGTTCAAAGAAATTATTACAATTATTTAATGAAAAAGAAAAAACAAATATAATAAAGTTTAAAAATTATTAAAATCTAGGTTAATCTCTTGACAACTATAATTTACAATTATATAATTAATTTGTAAGTAACAAATAGGAGATTTTGTTTATGATAAAAATTTGTAGACTTAGTTTATATCTTGATTGTGTACAAATAAGTAAAGTCAATACTTTTATGAGTCTAGAAAGATTTAAATGAATTAAATACTGTATATCATTTATTAAAAGAAGTTGATAATTATACTTTAAGAACTAGCCTAAAAGATTTTTATTATATTAAGTAAATACAGGAGCAGAAATGCTTTTACGGTATTGTACAAATGCAATACTATGACAAGTGCCGATAGGCATTCAATTGACTAGTCAACTGACTAGTCTTTTTGTGTACAAAAATGACGTATCAAAAAAGTGACTATTACAAAGTAATAGTCATACGGTCGTATAGACCACAGTCATTCGGCAATATGCCGATATGTTCGCATGGAACACAGTTTTGTACAATTATAAAATGTACTTTGAAACTTTTTGTTTCAGTAATTTGATATTATCATAAAAAATATTATTTGACAACTAGATATTAAAATATTATTATTTAAAAATTATTAAAGTACTATTAAATAAAGTAGTACTTTTTGTTATAATATATTTAGAGTGTGAGGAATATGTACTTTAATTATAATGATGAAAAATATGAAATAATAATAGAAAGAAAAAAAATGAAAAACATATATATAAAAGTTAAAGAAGATTTAAAAGTATATGTTAGTTGTAATAGATTTGTAAGTGATAGAGAAATTAATAAATTAATTGAAAATAATTATAAATCTATATGTAGAATGATAGAGTTACAAAAAAATAAGCAAGAAAAAAATGAAGAGTTTTATTATTTAGGTAATAAATATGATGTAGTATTTATAAGTACATTTAATAATATTCAAATAGAAAATAATAAAATATATGTGAAAGATAAAAATATGTTAGATAAATGGTTAAAAAAAGAAATATTAAGAATATTTAATGAAGAAGTAAGTATTTGTGTAGATAACTTTAAATACAAAATACCACATTTTAAATTAAGAATAAGATGCATGAAAACAAGATGGGGAGTATGTAATAGGGGCAACAATACCATTACACTAAATTCATTACTTATAAGATATGAAAAAGATATAATAGATTATGTAATATATCATGAGTTATCACATTTTATAGAAGCTAATCACTCTAAGAACTTCTGGAATGTGGTAGAAGAACATATACCAAATTATAAAATTTTAAGAAATAGATTAAAAAACTAATTAATTTATTGTATAATGTATGGTAGGTGATAGAAATGAATATAGAATCAGTTAATAATCAAAAAGTTAAAGATTATACTAAACTTAATCAAAAAAAGTATAGAGATGAATCTAATTTATTTATAGTTGAAGGATTAAATCTAATAAATGAGGCATATAAAAATGGATATTTAAAAACATTATTAATAGAAAAAGGAAAAGTTTTACCACTAGATGTAGAAACATATTATGTAACAAAAGATATATTAAAGAAAATAACTACACTAGATAATCCACCTACAATGATAGGTATTTGTGAAAAATTAAAAGAAAAAGAACTAGGTGATAAAATACTAGTATTAGATGAAATCCAAGACCCAGGTAATTTAGGTACGATTATTAGAAGTGCTTGTGCGTTTAACATAGATACAATAATACTTAGTGAAGATTCTGCTGACTTATATAATCCTAAAGTAGTTAGAGCAACACAGGGTATGTTATTTAATGTAAATATTATAGTTAAAGATTTAAGTACTTTTATACCACTATTAAAGATGGATGGTTATAAAATATATGGAACTGCAGTTGATGGTGGAGTAAACGTTAAAAATTTAGAATGTTATTCAAAATATTGTATAATAATGGGTAATGAAGGTAATGGAATAAGTGATAATATTAAAAAACTATGTGATAAATTAATATATATTTCTATGAATGAAAAATGTGAAAGCTTAAATGTGGGTGTTGCTACTAGTATAATTTTATATGAATTAAATAACTAATGGAATATATAAAAATAGGTAGAGTAGTAACAACACATGGAATAAAAGGAGAAATTAGAATATTATCTGATTTTAAATATAAAGATAAAGTATTTGCTAAAGGTAGTATTTTATATTTAGGAGAAGAAAAGTTAGCTGTAACAATTAATAATCATAGAGTACATAAAAATTATAATATGGTATTACTTGACGGATATGATAATATAAATCAAGTATTAAACTTTAAAGGTAAAAACGTTTATATTAATAAAGATGAATTTAATTTTGATAGTTATATAGATGAAGAATTAATAGGCTTTGATGTAATTATGAATGATAAAATAATAGGTAAAATATATAATATTATAAAAATTCCAAATAATAGTTTATTTGAAATAAAGGATAACGAAAAATTATTTTATATACCTAATAATTCAGAATTAATTATTAAAATTGACTTTAAAAATAAAATTTTGTATATGAAATTTATAGAAGGTTTGGTATAATGAAGATAGATATTTTAACATTGTTTCCTAATATGTTTAATGGATTTTTAACTGAATCTATTATTAAAAGAGCAATAGAAAATAATAAAGTTACAATTAATATTCACAATATTAGAGATTATTCAGTGTATAATAATAAGCAGGTTGATGATACACCTTATGGTGGTGGAGCTGGAATGGTCTTAATGTGTGATCCTATATTTAAAGCTGTAGATGATTTAAAGACTGATGATTCGTTAGTTATAATGATGAGTCCTCAAGGTAGTGTTTTTAAACAAAATATAGCTTATGATTTATCTAAGAAAAAACACTTGATAATAATATGTGGTCACTATGAAGGATTTGATGAGCGAATCTTATCTATAGTAGACTTAGAATTAAGTATAGGTGATTACGTACTAACAGGTGGTGAGCTACCTAGCATGATTGTAACTGATGCAATTACAAGATTAATTGATGGAGTAATAGATGAAGAAAGTCATTTAAACGATAGTTTTAGTGATAACTTGTTAGATTATCCTACATATACAAAACCTAGAGTATATAATGGTATGGAAGTACCAGAAGTATTACTAAGTGGACATCATGAAAATATAAAAAAATGGAGAAATGAACAAAGAATATTAAAAACAAAAGAAAAAAGACCGGATTTAATGGAGGAATAGCTATGGACAGGGGATATGTTATTAGTAAAAATAATTCTAATAAAGAAATACAAGTTATAGAATTTGAAACAAGTAATGGATTTGATGTAAATCCTAAAAATAAAGTTAAAAAGAAAAATACTATAAATGTAACAAAGGCTATTTTTATGTCACCAACTATGATTGAAAAAATACTAAATAAAAAAATAGACAAGCAATATGCTAGTATATTAGATAAAGTAGGTAAAATAGTTAGTGGCGATGATGATGACGATGATGATACTTCTTTCATGGTAGGAGTATTAGGTGAAGTAGAACTATTTAGGTCTATAATTAAAAAGAAATATTCTAAGTTCATGAAAGAAGAACAAACCGAAAAATTATTAAAAAGATTATCTATCATGTCTAAAGAACTTAAAAAAAGAATATTTGAAATAGAAGAAGAAAAAGTTCAAAATAGAAGTATAGGTGGCAAAGGTAGATAACTTTGGAGGAATTGGTATGAAAAATAAAGAACAAAATGAAAATTATATTAATATGAGTAAAGATGAATTAATAAAACTATTAAATTTTAATATTAAAAAACATGAAAAAGCAGTAACACTTAATACATATTCTGTACTTTTAGGTCTTTTATTATGTATTGCTTCTGTGATTCTATTTTTTAGATATCCCATACCATCTATTTTAATAATTAGCGCATCATATGTTATACCTGTTTTTTATCTTGGACCAAGATCTAAAAAATATCATAATGAAATAATAAACATTAAAAAACAATTAGAAAATATAGTCTTAATAGATTATGAAAAAGAAAGATATAAAACCGATATAGAACATAAAGAAAAAATAAAAACATTAGAAAAAAATAATGATGCAACTAAAGTAGATAAGATATCAATCGATGAATATTATAATTTTAAAAGAAAGAATGAATTAATAAAATTTAGAGAAGAATTAGAAAAATTAAAAGTAGATGAT
>CANQLF010000036.1 GCA_947624635.1 uncultured Bacilli bacterium
TATGATGATAATATTAAGAAAGATTTTCATAATACAACTATTGGGATAATAATATGTAAGAAAAATGATAAAAATATCTCTAAATATAATAATCCTAATATTGTTGTTTCTAGTTATAAATTACTAGAATAAAAATTCATATTATTTACAAATAAGTGTATTTTTTGTATAATCATTTTGGTGATGTGACATGGTATATTTAGATTATTCTGCAACGACTCCTATCAATAAAGATGTATTAGATACTTATGTTAAAGTATCAAATGAATATATAGGAAATGCCAATTCTATACATGAATTAGGTGTTAAAAGTAGTAAAATAATAGATGCAGCAACTAAACAAATAAAAGATATTTTAAATTTAAATAATCATGATATTATATATACATCAGGTGCATCAGAATCAAATAATACAGTAATAAAGTGTGTTTCAAATAAATATAAAAATAGGGGAATGAGAATAATTACTACTCCCTTAGAACACTCTAGTGTAATCGCACCTTTAAACTATCTTGTAAATGATGGATTTACAGTTGACATGGTTGATATTAAAGATGATGGTGAAATAGATTATAGTTCACTTGAAAGTTTAATGGGTGATGATGTTATATTAGTAAGTATAGGACTTGTTAATAGTGAAACTGGTGTTATGCAAGATATAGATAAAATAAATAAAATAGTTAAAAAATATCCTAAATGCTTTTTACATGTAGATGCAACTCAAGCTATTGGAAAAGTTAAAGTGAATTTAAGTGATATAGATTTCATATCATGTTCCGCACATAAATTTTACGGGCCTCAAGGTATTGGATTATTAATAAAAAAAGATAATATTAATATAGATAGTTTAATATCAGGTGGAAAAAGTACTACTAAATTTAGAAGTGGAACACCACCAGTAGCTTTAATAGTAAGTTTATCTAAAGCTTTAAGAATTGCTTATGATAATATTGAAGAAAAATATAATCGTGTTAAAAAATTAAATGATAAATTAAAAAGTGAATTAGAAAAAAATAAACTTATTAAAATAAATAGTACAGAATTGAGTATACCTCATATATTAAACTTTAGTGTAGATAATATAAAACCTGAAACATTACTTCATGCACTAGCTAATCATGAAATATACATATCTACTAAAAGTGCTTGTTCAGCATCTAATTCAATATCAAAATCTGTATATGCAATAACTAAAGATGAAAAAAGAGCATTATCAAGTCTAAGAGTAAGCATATCTTATTTAACTACAGAAGAAGAAATAAATTGTTTTTTAGATAAATTAACTTTAGAATGTAATAAACTTAATTTTAAGGAAGTGTAACAAAATGAAAATACTAAAATTTGGTGCAGTATGGTGTCCTGGTTGTTTAGTAATGTCTAAAACTTGGAGTACATTAACTAGTGAATATGATTTAGATATAGAAAATTATGATATAGATTATGATGAAGAAGTTTGTGAAAAATGGAATGTAGATGATACTTTACCTGTATATATTTTTCTTGATAAAAATGGTAATGAAATAGAAAGATTAATAGGTGAAAAGTCTATTACAGAACTTAAAAAAATTATAGAAGAAAATAAGGATAAATAATGAAGAAATATTTAAAAATATTTATAGTATTTTTAAGTTTAATTCTGTTTTTACCAAATAATGTCAAAGCAAGTACTAATCAAGTAAATCTATATTTATTCTATGGTGATGGTTGTCCTCACTGCAAAAAACTAGAAGAATTTTTAGATACCATCAAAGATGATTATCCTAATTTAAATATACACATGTATGAAACATGGAAAAGTAAGGATAATTCTAATAAATTAAAAAAAGTATCTAAACTATTAGATGAAAATGTACGTGGTGTACCATTTACTGTAATAGGTGGAGATGTTATATCAGGATATACTGAAAATGTTACTGATGAAGAAATAATAAAATCTATTAAATATTATTCTAAAGATGAAAATAAATGTAATGATACAGTAGGTAATTATTTAGGAGTTACTAAAGAAGAAAAAGGATATAATGATTGTTATAATACAAAAGATGCAAAAAATTTTAAAATAAATATACCATTTATAGGTGGTGTATCTACTAAAAATTTATCTTTACCTGTTATATCTATATTAATTGGTTTAATAGATGGTTTTAATCCATGTGCAATGTGGATCTTATTATTTTTAATAACTATGCTTATAAATATGAAAGACAAAAAAAGAATGTGGTTACTTGGATTAACTTTCTTATCGGCTTCTGCAATCACTTACTTACTATTTATGGTATCATGGCTAAATCTCGCACAATTCTTAAACACAATTATATATATTAGATTACTTATATCTTTAGTTGCAATAATAGGTGGTGTAGTAAACTTAGTAAGTTTCTTTAAAACTAAAAATGATGGTTGTCATGTTGTTAAAAAAGAGAAAAGAAGTAAAATTTTTACAAAAATTAAAAAATTTACTAGTGAAAAAAGTTTATTTTTAGCACTATTGGGAATAATAACATTAGCTATTTCTGTAAATTTTGTAGAACTATTATGTTCTGCAGGATTACCAGTAATATTCACACAAATTTTATCAATGAATAATCTTAGTGTAATAGAATACGCTATATACATATTGTTATATATATTATTTTTCCTAATAGATGATATAATAGTTTTCGTAATTGCAATGAGAACATTAACAGTAACAGGAATATCTACTAAATATGGACGTATTTCACATTTAGTTGGTGGAATTATAATGATACTTATAGGTTTGTTATTAGTATTAAAACCCGAATGGTTAATGTTTAATTTTTAGGAAGTGATATAAATGCAAAAAATAATAATGATAAAATATGGTGAATTAACTACTAAAAAAGGAAATAGAAATGTATTTATAAATACTCTATATAATAATATAGTTAAAAAATTAGAAGGAATGGATTATACTATTTCTAAAGATAGAGTAAGAATGTATATAGAAACAAAGGAAATTGATAAATGTGTTAGTATACTTAAAAATGTTTTTGGTATACATGGTATAGTTGTAGCTTTAAAGTTAGAAAATAAAGATATTGATAATATAAAAGAAGAATCTTTAAATTTAATTAATAAAGAAAATTATAAAACATTTAAAGTAACAACTAATAGAGCTGATAAAAATTATCCAATGGACAGTATGGAAATATCAAAAGTAGTAGGTGGATATATTCTTAAAAATTCAAAAGAAAAAACAGTTGACGTACATAATCCAGATGTTACACTACATATCGATTTAAGATGTGAAGGCTGCTTTATATATACAAACGAGCACATTGGAAGTAGTGGATATCCTGTTGGAATACAAGGCAAAGGATTATTGATGCTTAGTGGTGGAATAGATTCACCGGTAAGTGGATACTTAGCTATGAAAAGAGGAATAAGTATAGAATGTATTTACTTTGAATCTCCGCCACATACTAGTATAGAAGCAAAAAATAAAGTAATTTCCTTAGCACAAATTTTATGTAATTATACAGATAAAATAAAAATACATATTATACCTTTTACTAAAATGCAAGAAGAAATATATAAAAATAATGCTTCTAGTTATATGATAACCATTATGAGAAGAATGATGTATAGAATTAGTGAAAGAGTAGCTAATATAAATAATTGTAAAGTTATAATTAATGGTGAATCAATAGGACAAGTAGCAAGTCAAACTCTAGATAGTATGAGAGTGATAAATAAAGTTATTAAAACACCAGTTATAAGACCAGTTGCATGTTTAGATAAATTAGAGATAATCGACATAGCAAAAAAAATAAATACTTATGAAACAAGTATTTTACCTTTTGAAGACTGTTGTACTATCTTTTTACCAAAACATCCTGTAATTAATCCAAATGAACAAACATGTATTAATATAGAAAATAGTTTTGATTATGATAAAATTATAGATGAAATAATAGATAATATAGAAACTATTACAGTAAGTAATAAAGATGATGAAAATTTATTAGAATTGTTATAAATTACCAAGGTAAAAAACGTATTATTTGACAATATTTTCACATTCTATAAGTGTAGGAGGTGAAAATAATGAATAACAACAGTAACTCAAGCAAAACTAATAAATTAGTTGTACCTGGAGCTAAACAAGCTATCGATAGAATGAAATATGAAATAGCTAACGAATTTGGTGTAAACCTTGGACCAGATACTACTTCAAGAGCTAACGGTTCAGTTGGTGGTGAAATCACTAAACGTTTAGTTCAAATGGGACAAAACCAATTATCAGGACAAAATTACCAATCTAAATAGTTAATCAAACCCTACATAATTGTATGGTTATAAGGTACGGAAAATTCCGTATCTTTTTTTTAAAATAATGATTGACTTTAAGTTAATATACTGTTATAATTAAGTTAGCTAAAAGTTATTATATCAAAATGAAACCTAAACTTGAAGTCAAAAATTTCGACCTCAAGTTAACAAAGTAATAAAAACAGTGGTAGAAGATATAATTTCAAAATTTTTTCCTAAACTATATAAAAAGAAACATTAAAAGACTCTTGGAATATTTTCATGAATATTAACTAATGAAGAATGATTATTTCTAAGGTCGAAAATTTCGACCTTAGAAATTAAAATTAACGGCAGAGGAAATTATATAAAATATTACCTAGAGTTTTTATTAAAAAATGAAAAAATTTGAAAGATTACTAGATTTTTATTTTTAATTATTAGCAAATAGATATGAAAACTTGAAGTTTCAAATTGAAACTTCAAGTTTAGATAATGCTTATTGTAGTGTAAAAAAATTACCATTAGTCGTAATAAACATAAATATATTATAAATAAATTTGATTAAATGGAGGTTTTAGTTATGAATAAAATAATAGAAAACAAAGAATTTAAAATAGAAGATATGATTTATGAAATAAGAGGTAAACAAGTTATGTTGGATTCTGATTTAGCAACACTTTATAAGTGTAAAAATGGTACCAAAGTCGTAAATCAAGCAGTTAGTAGAAATATTGAAAGATTTCCAGAAGATTTTTATTTTCAATTGTCTAAAAATGAATATGAAATCTTGAAGTCACAAATTGTGACTTCAAGTGAAGAAAGCCATGGTGGAATAAGAAAATTACCATATGTTTTTACTGAACAAGGAGTAGCCATGCTTGCTTCCGTACTAAGAACTGAAATTGCTTCAAAAATAAGCGTAGATATTATGCGAGCCTTTGTAGTTATGCGTAAATATATATCATCAAATTTAATTGAACAAAAACAAATAAATAGCCAAGTAATAGAGAATACAAAAGATATTAAATTATTAAAAGAGTCATTTGAAAAGTTAGAAGAAAAAAAGAAATCTAATGAAATATATTTTAATGGGCAAATATGGGATTCTTATTCTAAGATACTTGAAATTTTTAAACAAGCTAAAAATAAATTAATAATAATTGATTCTTATGCAGATAATACTTTATTAGATATTATAAAGAGATTAGAAGTTAAAGTAATTGTTATTACCAAACCAAATAATCTTTTAACTAAACAAGATATTTCAATATATGATAAACAATATAATAATTTAAAGGTAATATATAATAGTACATTTCATGATAGATATTTTATTATTGATGAAAAGATAATATATCATTGTGGTGCAAGTATTAATAGAATTGGGTATAAGACATTTTCAATTAATTTAATTAGTGATAAAGAAATATGTAAATTACTTATAAATAAAATAAAAATGATAATAACAAATTAATGAAGTACTATGAAAAGAGCTGTTAAAATAATCCGCTAATATTTTCATAGAAATCGATTAATAAAGAAAGTAAATTTTTTTGGTCGAAATTTTCGACAAAAAAAATAATAATATAGATGAACATGGCAAAATATAAAAATCCTAAAGAGTCAATTTGAAACTTAAGAATTAGAGTCAATAATATTATGAAAGTTAATTGATAGATAGAATTATCAAACTTTTTTAACTTAAAATTCATCTATAAAAATTTTCTATATTCATTAAGTATCTTTTCATTCTGATTAAACATAACCGAATAAACTAAGTAATCATTCCATAATTTAATTTCTTCACTACTTTTATTTTCTAAATCACTAAAGTCTTTTAAAAAGTTCTTAAGACCTTCTAATCTTTCATTAATTAATGAACCTTTTTCAGTTCTTATATATGGATCATTTATTTTTTTAAATGTATGTGTAATAAAATATGTTATTACAAAAATTATTGTAGCTGGTAAAGTAATAAAAAATACAGCTATTAAAACAATCAATACAGAATTTAAAAAATTTACTGAAGTGATTCCTGAAATACTATTTATAAACATTGAAAAAATAAATGGTAAAAATATAATACATATAAAGAAAATAAATAAAAATTTAAATTTTATATTCTTTTTATCTGTAACTATTAGATTTTTTAATATTGCTTCTTTTATAATTTGTGATTTGAAAGTATTATTATCAATAACAATTTTATTATCAATTATAGAATCTATAAATAATTTATCAGATTCATTTTTTGGTTCATCTAATAATTCTATTGAATTATTATTAATTTTAAGTATCCCATCATTTTGTAATTTAAGTAAATATGCAATATATAATGAATTATAATCTATTACAAAATCATCTAAATAATCTAATACTCCTATACTATAATCATTAATTAAATTTCTATAATAATCAGTATACTTTTCTAAATCATTTTTATCCAATTTATTTTTATAAAATTTTTTAATAGCTAATTTTATACCTAAATAAATTGCTATTACATAAATATTGTTTAATATTACAACAAAAATACAAATAAATATTGCAGATATAAAACTTAAAACAATTTTTAATGTAGATAATTGTTTAAAAACTTCTATATCATTTTTAGCATCTATAAGTA
This sequence comes from uncultured Bacilli bacterium, assembly GCA_947624635.1. Classification (GTDB taxonomy): domain Bacteria; phylum Bacillota_I; class Bacilli_A; order RF39; family UBA660; genus SIG205. Next base: position 6,902 of record CANQLF010000036.1, read on the forward strand.
GTATACTAAAATTATAAATAAAACTAATAACTAAATAAATTATAAAAATTGTATTTATTATTATATTTAACTTTCTTTTACTAAATTTCATATATACTAACCTCACTTATATTTTATATTATAACATCTGATACTTTTCTTATAAATAATTTTAGAAAAAATATAAATTTAATTTACACAAAATCGTTAGTATTTACAGCCACGACAAAGAATAAGTGATTTTTCACTTATTTTTTTGAGTAACTAAT
>CANQLF010000037.1 GCA_947624635.1 uncultured Bacilli bacterium
GATATCCTAATCAAAATTTTATACGCTTTCGGATTTCATAAAAATAATTGACTAACTGTTGATAAAATTTGACTTCGGGAAAAGTCCAGTTTATAATAAAACTGGGAAAAAGTGGATAAGTTATAAAAATAAGTAAATAATAATAGTAGGTGAATTTGTGATGGAAGAAAATATCAAAAAGAAAATAATATTAGGGGTTGTTGGAATAACAGTATTATTAATTGTACTAATAACAGCAACCTATGCATGGTTCAGCGCAAGAAGTGAAGATGAGTCTCAACAAATAACAACAGCAAAAGTAGATTTAGTAGTCGAAGTTAATCCTGATGCAACACATATAACAAATATAAAACCAACAACATGGGATGCAGAAGATATGGCAAATAATAATGATAATAAAGACATAGTACAAATACCAATAAAAGTAACAAACAATTCTACAATAGATGTAAAATATTATTTGAGACTTTTAGCTGAAGGATTAGAGTTAAATAATGATGAAACGCTAACAGGAGGAAACCTAAGTGAAATAAAATATATATTATATGAATTAGATGATGTAAATAAAGAAATCGCAAGAGGAGATTTTACAGAACCAGAAAAAGAACAAATAATAATAAGAAAAAAAGCAATAAAAAAAGATGAAATTCAAAATTATAAATTATATTTATATATAGAAGAAACAGAAGAGATACAAAATAGATTACAAGGATTGAATTTTAATATAATAATTAATGGTGATATTAAAACTAATTATGAAATAGAAGAATTAGAATATATCGAAAGTACAGGAACTCAATATATAGATACAAAATATTATCCTAACGGAAATTCATCTTATTCATTTAAATATAGTGATAATCGTATTAGTGGTGTTATGTTTGGAGCATATAATACAAGTTGGAATGATGGAAGTGGATTATACATAAAAGGTTCGGGGACTAACCCTTTCCTTCACTATTATTCAAATGTATCAATCAGTGCTGGGTATCATTCTGAGGGCATAATAGACATTAATAGAGGTACATTCGTTTTAGATGGAACAGAATATCTATCTTTGCCATATAAAAATTTTTCTGTAGATTTTCCATTATATATATTTGCTGGAAATTGGGGTGGACAAGAATTAGAACAACCAACTGAATATAGACTTTATTATTTTAAAATATATGATAATGATGTATTAGTAAGAGATTTTGTTCCTAGTTATAATACTGTTACTATGATAGATGCAGATGGTAATGAATGTCCTAAAGGAACAATTGGATTATACGATAGAGTAGAAGAAAAGTTTTATACAAATAAAGGAGCTGAAAGTTTTTTAAAAGGACCTGAGATTTAGAATGGTCATTAAATAAATATTTAAATTGAAGTTATTTAAAACTTCTTTTTTTTCTTTTCATAAATTTTTGTGTAAAAATATGTAAATAGTGCTATAATTGTTATTATGTCTTCGAAAATATGGGAGTGAAAACTAAATGAAAATAATAATTGTAGGGGCAGGTAAGATGGGATCTTATTTATCTAGTGTATTATCTAAAGAAAATTATGATATTACAGTAATAGATAAAAATGAACAAAGATTAAATATTCTTAATAATACTCAAGATGTTTCAGTAATATGTGGTAATGGACTTGTATCTGATACTCTGCTTGAAGCTGGAGTTGATTCATCAGATATTTTAATATCTACCATGAGAAACGATGAAGATAATATTGTATGTTGCTTACTTGCTAAAAACTTGGGAGTAGAAAGTACTATAATGCGTATTAGAAATCCAGAATATGAAAAAAGTATGAAATATATACAAAACGATTTAGGGCTTTCTATGACTATTAATCCAGAACTATTAGCTGCTAGAGAAATTGCAGATATACTTCGTTTACCATCGACTATAAGAGCTAACTATTTTTCTAAAGGAAAAATAGAAATGATAGAATTTAGAATTAAAGAAGAATCTAAATTAATTGGAATAACTGTTAAAGAATTTGCTTCTAAAACTAAATCAGATGTAATAATAATTGCAGTAGAAAGAGATAACAATGTGTACATTCCAAATGGAGATTTTGAATTTATGGAAAACGATAGATTGATTATTGCGTCTAAACCATTAAATATAATAAATTTCTTTAAACAAATGGGTAATACTAAAGTAAGAACCAAAAATGTAATGATAATAGGTGGAAGTAAAGTTTCATATTATGTAGCTAAATTCTTAGGTGATATGAATATTGGTGTAAAGATAATTGAAACTAATAAGGAAAAATGTGAATTTCTATCAGAAAATTTAAGTAAAGCGCTAATAATAAATGGGGATGGTTCAGATAAAAATTTACTTTTGGAAGAGGGCATAGAAGAAGTTGATGCTTTTGTTTCATCAACAGGGATAGATGAAGAAAATTTAATTTTCGCTATGTTTGCTAATTCTATGAAAGTACCAAAAGTTATTGCCAAAATAAATCATTTGAATTTTAGTGAAGTTGTAGAAAACGCAGGTATAGAATCTATTGTAACACCACATTTAGTTGCCTCTAATCAAGTAATAAGATATATAAGAGCAAAAGAAAACTCTAAAGGTGGAAATATGGAATCATTAATTAGGCTTATGGATAATAAATTAGAAATAATGGAATTTAGCGTTAATAATGATTTTAAATATGTTGGAAAAAAGATAAAAGATATTAAATTTAAAGGTAATGTAATAGTAGTTTGTATTAATCATAATGGAACTATTATATCTCCTACAGGAGATGATGTTATAAATATTAATGATAATATTATAATTGCGACTACTAAATTTGATATAAAAGGTCTTAATGATACTTTGAGGTAAGTATGAATTATAAATTTGTATTTAAAAGATTAGGTTATGTTCTTTTAACAGAAGCATTCTTACTTATTTTTCCAACATTAATCGCACTATATAAAAATGAAAATATATTGCCATTTATATATACTATTTTATTAATTATAGTTTTTGGTGGTTTATTATCTTTAATAAAAGTTAAAAAAGATTCATTTTATGCTAAAGAAGGTATATTAATTACTACATTATCTTGGATTGCATTATCTATATTTGGAGCACTCCCATTTGTGTTTGATGGTGCTATTCCATCTTTTGTAGATGCATTCTTTGAAACAGTATCCGGTTTTACTACAACAGGTTCTACTATTATTTCTAATGTAGAAGTATTACCAAAAGGAATACTTTTCTGGAGAAGTTTTACACATTGGATAGGTGGAATGGGAATACTTGTATTTGTTATTGCTTTGCTTCCTATGTCTAATGATAACTCTATGCATGTTGCTAAAGCAGAAATGCCCGGACCATTTGTAAGTAAATTATCTCCTAAACTTAGTGTTACTGCTAAATGGTTATATGGTATATATTTATCTTTAACTGTTTTAGAAATTATTTTACTAATGATTGGTGGAATGCCTTTATTTGATAGTGTAGTTCATGCTTTCGCAACTGCAGGGACTGGTGGATTTAGTATTAAAAATAGTAGTATAGCTTTTTATAATAGTAAATATATAGAATATATTATTTCAATATTTATGATATTATTTGGTATTAACTTTAATGTATTTTTCTTGATTTTAATGAGAAAGTTTAAGCAAGCTATTACTAATGAAGAACTAAGGACTTATTTTATAATAATTATAGTATCAGTTATTTTAATAATGATAAATATATCATCACTTTATAGTAATATTGAAGAAGCTTTTAGATTATCTTTCTTCCAAGTAAGTTCTATAATTACTACGACAGGTTTTTCTACTGCAGATTTCAATTTATGGCCGATGTTTTCTAAAATCATATTATTTGTTTTAATGTTTTTTGGAGCTTGTGGTGGAAGTACTGGTGGTGGATTAAAGATTTCTAGAGTTATAATTATGTTTAAAAAGTTAATGAAAGACTTAATATTAACTGTTCACCCTAAATCTATTAAAAAAGTAAAATTAGAAAATAAAACATTAGATGATGATACTATAAGTGGTGTTGGATTTTATTTTGTATTATACTGCTTCATAATAGTTGTTGCATGCTTAATTGTATCTTTAGATAACTTCGATTTTGAAACAACTATAACTAGTGTAGTTACTTGTATAAGTAATGTTGGACCAGGTTTTTCTGTAATTGGTCCAATGGGTAACTTTGCAGCATTTTCTGATTTATCTAAAATTGTTTTATCACTTGCTATGTTATTTGGTAGATTAGAGTTATATCCTATATTATTGTTATTCTCACCAATGGTATATTTAAAGAATAGAAGGTTTAGAAATTGAAGTTGCTAAAATAATAAGGAAGTTGTATAATATGTTTACAAGAAGAGGTGATTTTGGATGGATTTATTTATAGAAGAAGGTTTAAAATTAAATGTTTATTCATTTGAATTAGATAAAGAAAGATCTCAACAATTTAGGATAAAAGAAATGGAAAAAATCAATCGAGATTATAGAGTATTTGATGCAGATATTGTATTTTATGAAAATAAAGAAGAAAATATATTTTATACAGGAGGACCGCTTTCTTTAGATGAACTAAAAAGAAAAGACTACACCGTATTTTCAAGTGAATTAGATAGGAATTTTATTTCTTATAAGAAAACAATATTAGGATATATGAGAAAACTTGTAGCTTATCACAAGTTAGGTGAGAGAGATCCAAAAACAAATTATGATATTTGTAATAATTTCTGTTCTGGTCTTTATGATAATTCAACTATTGTTAAAGTAATTAATGATGATAAGACTGGTAAGGAAAAATTAAAACATTTAAAATATCTATGTGTTCCTCAAACAAGGTATGAAAACATTGATAATGAAATTAGTAGGATATCACCCGTTATTAACATTCCAGAATCAATTTGTATATTATTAAAATTATTAAAAAAAGATTTTAGTGAAATTTCTAAATATGATACAGATTATATATCTGAACAACTTCAATTATTTAAATATGTGGATAAAGCATCTGTTTCAATTGATATAAATACATTGGATAAATTAGAAAATTATAATGTTGTGGGTGGAATTAATCGTAGTGCTGTTAATGGAAAAACATTGTATAGCAATGCTAAAATATTAAAGAAGATTAAAGAAGTAAATAAATTATAAAATTAAACCATGCATGAGTTGTGCATGGTTTTAAGTATTTAAAATAATTCTGAATGAGAACCAGTTTCTACAAGTAATAATATAAGTTTATCTTCAATATATTGATATACTAATAACCAATCTGGTTCTATATGGCATTCATAACAATTTTTAAATTTCTTATTGTTCCATAATAGATGGTCATTATATTTTTCTTCTAGTTCTTCATCTGCTAATAGTTTATTAACTACAATTTTTAATTTTTCAATGCTTTTCCCCTGCTTTTTTAGTTTTTTGAATTGTTTCTTAAATTTTGTTGTATAGCTAATCTTGTATTTCATTAAGCTTATTTGTCCAAATCATTAAACAATTCTTGAACATCAGTATACCATTTATACTTTTCAGGGTTATCAGCCATCTTTTTTGCTTCGTTTAGTGCTTTAATCATTTTTTTATTAGGGACGTCTTCTCTTATTTCAAAAGGTATTGCCTGTTCCCTAACACTTTGTGTCAAAAAAACATTTATAGCGCTACTCATATTTAGTCCTAATCTTTTAAATAGATCTTCTGCATCTTTTTTTAACTTGCTATCTAATCTTATATTTAAGTTGGTAGAATTAGATATATTAGACATAATATCACTTTCTTTCTATATAAGTATTTTATCAGATTGTATTTACAATGTCAATACATAGTCATATATTATCATATGCAAAATTTTTAATTTTATTACCTCTTTTTAACATTAGATAAATAGTTTTTTAAAACAGTAAATTAAATTTGACAAAAGTAATATGAATGTTATAATACATCCTTAGATGGGAGTAAATATTATGGATAAATACGATATTTATATGGTTGGTGCCCTCGACTCTTTAGGGGTACCATATACAGCTGATAATAAACAAATGAAAAGCTTTATAGATATGGTAGCTGATAAATATAAAGAAAAAGGTATAAAAATAAATTATGTAAATTTATGTAGTTTGGCAAGAAACAAAACATGGGAATTAAAAGAAATATTGGATAAAGATTATACAAAAGAACAATATTACAAATTAAATCAAAATTATTCAAAGATGGTAACAACAAATAAATCTAAAAATTCTAGATTTAATCATCCAACTAATCCTGATTTTGTAAAAGTATATTATAGCAATATGGATTATGCCGATACTAAAATTACTACTGAATTAAAAAATGCTAAAAATCCTATATTTTTGTACACATGCGGTGGAATGAATTTTGATTATTATACAAAATGTCCTAGTTGTGATTTTAGAAAAATAATACCTGAGTTTGTTTTAAGAGCTAAAAAACATTTAAATAAAACTATGGAAGATATAGATGATTGTGTAAAATATATTTTAAGTTTGAATCCAAGTGTAAAAATGTATGTACTTGGTGTATATCCAATGATTGATAATAGATTAAAATTAATAAGATATATTGTTAGTCCACTATATAAAATTTATAATAAAAAAATTGTGGATATTTGTAATAAATATGATAATGTCATATATATAGATATTTATGGTACTCAAAATTATATTTCTCCTTATGATAATCATCCTACTTATGAAGGACAAAAATATATAGCAAAACAAATTGTAAAAAGATTAAAATAGGGTTAATTTTGATTAGAATATCCGAAATGGATATCCGAAAATGGAAAGTCAAAAATTTCTGAAATTAAGAAAGTG
>CANQLF010000038.1 GCA_947624635.1 uncultured Bacilli bacterium
GTAAGAAAAACAATTACAAGTTTAGTAACAACAACAGTAGAGAAAAAAAAGAATGGAAAAAAGATAAAAGAAAAGAATAGAATAGAAAGAACAACGATAGAAAAAAGATACTATATATCTAGTAGAAATGTTAATATAAAAGAATTTGCAGAAGCAGTAAGGGGTCAATGGAATGTTGAAAATAAAGTACACTGGCACCTAGATTTTACATTTCGTCAAGATTCAAATAAAACATTAAACAAGAAAGCTCTATTAAATTTAGAAATTATTCATAAATTTGTTTTAGGAGTTTTAACAAAAGTAAAACCCGAATATAACATGAGTTTAAAATCTATTAGAAAACATTTATCAAATAATTATGAAGAATTTTTCCCAGAACTTTTATGCTTATTAATGCTTCATTAATAAAACGGTTTTTAAACGTTAAAAAACCACAAAAGCATTTTATTTATTGACTTTTATGGCTATTGTTTAAAATTAGTATGATTTTATCCTGTAATTTTAAATTAAAGAAAGAAAAGCATTCTACCTTTCTTTCTTATCTATCTTTTCTTTAATTAAATTAATAAATTCATCTATAGATACAGTAGTAGTCTCTTCACTACCATATTTTCTATAACTTATAGTATTATTATCTACTTCTTTTTGACCAAATATTAAAGTATAAGGATTTTTCTTAACAACACTTTCTCTCATTCTGTATCCTAGTTTTTCATCTCTATCATCTAGTTCAACTCTAATATTATTTTCTTTTAATTTTTCTACTATTTTTTTAGAATATTCTAGATGATATTCATTATTAACAGGTATAACATTTACTTGAACTGGACTTAACCATAGTGGGAAAGCTCCTTTTGTTTCTTCTATTAAAAAAGCTGTAAATCTATCTAATGTACCTAATATAGCTCTATGCAAGACTACTGGTCTTTTCTTTTGTCCATCTTTATCTATATAGTTTAGATCAAATTTTTCTGGTAATAGGAAATCAAGTTGACAAGTTGATAGAGATATTTCATGACCAATTGCAGTTTTAACTTCTACGTCTAATTTAGGTCCATAAAAGGCTGCTTCTCCAATAGCTTCATAGTAATTAACACCTAGATCATTTAAAACTTTTCTTAATTTATCTTCAGCTTTATTCCACATATCATCATCTTGATAATATTTAACTTTATCTTCTTTATCTCTTAACGATAATCTAAAAGCATAATCCTTAAATCCGAAGTCTTTATATACATCTAATATTAACTCTACTACCTTTTTAAATTCTTCTTCTATTTGATCAGGTCTTACAAAAAGGTGAGCATCATTTTGACACATTACTCTTACTCTTTCAAGACCACATACTGCTCCACTTGCTTCATATCTAAAATCTGTTGCAAGTTCTCCTATTCTTATTGGTAGATCTCTATATGAATGTATATCATTTTTATATATTAACATATGATGTGGGCAGTTCATTGGTCTTAAAACATACTCTTCATTATCAACTTTCATAACTGGAAACATATTTTCCTTATAGTGATCCCAATGTCCAGACGTTTTATATAAATCTGTTGTCGCTATACAAGGTGTATATACATGGTGATATCCAAGTTTTACTTCTTTTTCTATAATATAATTTTCTAATAGTCTTCTTATTAATGCACCATTAGGTAACCACATAGGAAAACCAGGACCAATTAGTTCATGATTCATATACAAGTTTAGTTCTTTACCTAATTTTCTATGATCTCTCATTTTTGCTTCTTCTAACATGTTTAAATGATTTAATAAATCTTCTTCATTTTCAAAGCAAATTCCATATACTCTTTGAAGTACTTTGTTTTTAGAGTCACCTTTAAAGTATGCACCACTAACTTTTAATAGTTTAAAATATTTTAATTGTTTTGTTCTTTCAACATGTGGTCCACGACAAAGATCTACGAATTCACCTTGTCTGTAACAAGTAATTACTGTATCATTATCCATATTATTAATTAAATCTATCTTATATGGATCGGTTTTAAACATTTCTAGTGCTTCTTTTCTTGTTAACTCTTCTCTTTTTATTAATTTATCTTCTTTTACTATCTTTTTCATTTCTTTTTCGATTAAAGATAAATCATCTTCTGTTAAAACTTTATCTCCTAAATCAATATCATAGTAAAATCCTTCATTTATAACAGGTCCTACCCAAAATAATGCATCCTTATAAAGTCTTTTTATAGCTTGTGCCATCATATGTGCACAACTATGATTTAACTTACTTAATTTTTCATCTTCTTTAATATTTATCATTTTTATCATCCCTTCTATTATTTACTTTATTATATTTTACTAAGCTTTTATATCTATCTTTTTGTAACATATTAGAGTTATGTTCTTTATTAATCTTTTTATTTAACATTGATACCAATTTAGAACTTTCACCTAAACTATGTTTATAATAATATAATCTATAAATTGTATTTCTTATTCTTTTAGTATCAATTTCAAATTCATTTCTTTTTTCCATAAAGCAAAACCTCCAAAAAGAAAAAACGCAACCTTAAAAAGGAGCGTTTATACGCGGTACCATCCTACCTTATATCTTTATTTTATAACGGTATAACCGAGAACATCTTTCGAGTCCTGTTCATAGGTAGTAAATAATACTATTCTTAAATTGCTTACACCATACGCAATCTCTCTAAATAAGAATAAATAATATTCATGTCCTAATCAAAACATTTAAACTAGCTATATAATATCACTAATTAGTTTTATTTTCAAGAAAATTATTAATTAAATTCATTTAAAGTTTCTTTTAATTTATTTTCTAATTCTTTTTTATCATAAAACCAATCAATTTTAGCAATAAATTCACCTAAATCTAACCATTCATAATCTGTGGATTCTTCATTAAGAATTACCTTATTATCATTTACTTTTGAAATATAAGCTTTTTCAACATAATAAGTACCTAAAGAATTATATTTGAATGTCCAATCCATATCCATAAGTTTTATGACATCTAAATTTGTTTCTTCTTTTACTTCTCTTTTTACTGCCTCTTCTAAGTTTTTATCACAATCTTCCGTGCTTCCTGTTACAACATACCATATTGATTTTTTTAATTGAGGGTCTTTTTCATTACCTTTTAATAATAGGAGTTTTCCTTCATCATTTATTATAAATGATAATATTTTTTCTTTCATTTTAATATCAAATAGACACCTCTTTTCATTATATATAAAATTAATCTTCAACTAATTTTAATAAATCTTCTTCTTTAATTATTTCTACTCCTAATTCTTTAGCTTTTGTATTTTTAGTAGATGTAGAATTTATATCATTATTAATTAGGTAATCTACATTTTTAGATATTGCACTAACTACTTTACCACTGTAACTTTCTATAAATTCGATCATTTCATCTCTGTTTTTAAAATGATTAACATTTCCTGTTATAACAAAAGTTTTATTAGCTAACTTATCTTGTTTTCTATCACTATCTATAAATGTTATTTCACTTAATACATCATTTACATCTTTCATTATTTTTTCATTATTAAAGAAATTTACCCATTCACTACCTACTATTTCTCCTATACCATCTATGGCTGCTAAGTCATCGATGGTTAGTTTACTTATTTTATCATAATCATTATCAAATGAATTACATATTAATTTAGCACGTGATAGTCCAATTTCAGGAATACCTAGTGCAAAGATAAAATTAGCAAGTTTTACTTTTCTACTTTTTTCTATAGAATCTATTATATTGTTATATGACTTTTCACCATATCCTTCAAAATTAATTATCTTATCTTTATATTTAGATAAATTATATATATCTTTATAATTTTTAACTAATTCTTCATCTATAAGTTTAGTAAGTATTGCATCTGATATTCCATCAATATTCATTGCATTTTTACTTGTAAACAAAGATAATTTTTTTATTAATTTGGCTCTACAAAATTCATTAGTACAATATAAATATTTAATATCGTTTATCTCTTTTACTATAGCTTTATGATGACACACAGGACAATATTCAGGTATTTCTATATTGTCACTTTTTGTTAAGTTACCTGCAATTTGCGGAATTATCATATTAGCTTTATAAACTAATATTTTATCATTTATTCCAAGTTGTAAACCTTTCATAATAGATAAATTATGTAATGATGCCCTACTTACTTCTGTTCCTTCTAAACTTACTGTATCAAATACTGCAACAGGATTTATAAGTCCTGTTCTAGATACCATCCAATCTATGCTTTTTAATTTTGTTTCTTTAGTTTGATCCATCCATTTAAAAGCTATAGAGTCTCTTGGATATTTAGCGGTACTGCCAAGTGAATTACTGTAGATTACATCATCAAATGTTAAAACAAGCCCATCTGATGGTATATCGTAAGTTTTAATTTTTTCTTTAAAGTCTTCTACTACATTAGGTATTGTATCTTTATCTACTTCAAAGTGTTCTACTACTTCAAATCCTAATTTCTTTAAAAAGTCAAATTGTTCTTTTTTAGAATTAGGTAATTCATCATCCGCACTTATTAAAGCAAATATTATACAGTTTACACATCTTTTAGCAGTTACATTACTATCAAGTTGTCTAACTGAACCTGAACATAAATTTCTTGGATTTTTAAAAGTGTCATCTTCATCATCAAATTCTTCATTCATTTTTTTAAAATCAGAATATTTTATTACAGCTTCTCCTCTTAAAACTAATCTTTTTTTATAAGGTATAGTTAAAGGTATATTTTTAAATCTTTTAACATTTTCTGTTACTACTTCACCAATAGTACCATTTCCCCTAGTAACCCCACTATATAATAGGCCATCCACATATGTTAAAACTATAGTTAGACCATCTAACTTCCATGATAAAAGTCCTTTTTTATCACCTATAAAACTTTGTAATTCACTTACACTCTTAGTTTTAGATAATGATAACATTGGAGTTGGATGTTCAACTTTTTCTAGTGAACTTAATATTTCATATTCTACATTTATAGTTGGACTATTAGATAATACTGTATTAGTTTCTTTTTCTAATAAAACTAATTCATCATATAATTTATCATATTCATAGTCTGTCATAATAGATGTACTAAATTGATAGTATAATCTAGATGCATTATTAAGTATTTCTATTAATTCTTTCATTCTTTTTATTTTTTGTTCCATATATCCTCCGTTTGTATTTTGTTGTTACTGATATTTTTCTATATGTTTTTTAATTAAATCTTCATCTTCAAAATAATTGATACCCATTGCTTCTTTTACTTTTGAAGTTGTAAGAATAGCTTTTTCTCTTGCTTTTTTACTTCCATTATATAATATTTCATATACTTCTTTAATGTTTTTTTGATATTCACATCTTTTATTTCTAATTGGTTCTAATACTTCTTGTAAAATATCATTTAAAAATTTCTTAACTTTCATATCACCTAATCCACCACGTTCATAATGTGCTTTTAATTCATCTAAGTTTTTATATTCTGGTAAATATTTTTTAAAGTGTTCATCCTTAGCAAAAGCAGAAAGATATATAAATACAGGATTATCTTTAATATTACCTGGATCTTCTATTTTTAAGTGATTTGGATCAGTATACATACTCATTACTTTTCTTTTTATTTCTTCTGGAGAATCTGCTAGATATATACAATTACCAAGTGACTTACTCATTTTTGCTTTTCCATCTATTCCTGGTAATCTTAAGCAATTTTCATTTTCTGGTAAAACTGCTTTTGGTTCAACTAAGGTATTTCCATATGTCGAATTAAAACTTCTTACAATTTCTCTTGTTTGTTCAATCATAGGTAATTGATCATCCCCTACAGGAACAGTATCAGCTAGAAAAGCTGTAATATCTGCTGCTTGACTAATTGGATATGTTAAAAAACCTACAGGTATACTTGTTTCAAAATCTCTTAGTTTTATTTCTTGTTTTACAGTTGGATTTCTTTGTAATCTTGATAAGGTAACTAAGTTTGAATAATAAAATGATAATTCACATAATTCTGGAACTTGTGATTGAATAAATATTGTACTTTTTTTAGGATCTATTCCACAAGCTAAATAATCAAGTGCGACTTCTATTACATTTTCTCTTATTTTTTCAATGTTATCTGCATTATCTGTAAGAGCTTGTGCATCCGCAATTTCTATATATATTTCATCGTATTTATCTGAATTTTGTAACATTACTCTTTGTGATAATGAACCTACAAAATGTCCTAAGTGTAACCTTCCTGTTGGTCTATCTCCAGTTAATATTATTTTTTTCATAAGTCTTATTCCTCCTTTAGAAATCTACAATACCATTATAACATTTAATAGAAAAAACACAAAGATCCTTATTACAATCACTTAAATTTTTTACGTATTTTAATTAAGAAAGAAAAAAACTAGTATGAATTTAGTTTACATACTAGATTATAAAAGTCCATATTTTAGTTTTAACTTATCCAATAATCCATGGATTATTTATTGTTCCTGGTGCATCTTTTGATAGGAAATCTGTTGTAACTGAAGCGTTTGCTGATATTGTTATAACTGGACGAGCCGCTGCAAAATTTGCGTTAGAGACAATGTATGCGAGCATTTCCAGGTTGATAGGATACCAATCGAACGCGATAGAGGAAGAATATGGCGAAATTGTCCAAAAATATGTTTTATTGTTTAAATATGTTGTGTTGTCTGTTACAGATTTATTATACAATGCTCCT
>CANQLF010000039.1 GCA_947624635.1 uncultured Bacilli bacterium
GATATCCATAACTTTGTTGTAGATAACTATAAATGGCTTAAAAGTTTTTTACAGATGACTGGAGGTATTCCATCATCACAGACATATGAAAGAGTTATGTCATTAATAGATAATGAAGAATTAAATAAAATATTATTTGATTTCTTTAAATCAATAACAATGAAAGAAATAGTAGAAACTAAACTAATGAATTTTGATGGTAGAGTAAATAATGGAAGTAAACGTCAAGATACATTTTTAAGAGAAAAAGTAGACCCACTTAATTGTTTAAATGTGTATTCTAATGAATATGGATATTGTATATATAGTAAACAAATAACAGATAAATCTAATGAAATACCTGCAGTAGAAGATTTAATTAAGGGTTTAGATTTAAAAGATATTATAGTTACATGGGATGCATTAAATACACAAGTAAAAAATGTAGAAGCAGTAATAAAAGCACACGGTGATTACATAGTACCTATTAAAGGAAATCAAGGAGTATTTCATCAAGATTTAATAGATTATTTTGATGATGATTGTTGTGATAAGATAATAGCAGGAAACTCAAAAAGTGAATATTTACAAGAAACTGAAAAGAGCCATGGTTCAGTTATAAAATATGAATATTTTGAAACATCAGACATAGACTGGTATGACAGATTAAAAGATTGGGAGAAAATAAAAAACATAGGTATGGTAAGAAAAACAATTACAAGTTTAGTAACAACAACAGTAGAGAAAAAAAAGAATGGAAAAAAGATAAAAGAAAAGAAACAAATAGAAAGAACAACGATAGAAAAAAGATACTATATATCTAGTAGAAATGTTAATATAAAAGAATTTTCAGAAGCAGTAAGGGGTCAATGGAATATCGAAAATAAAGTACATTGGCACCTAGATTTTACATTTCGTCAAGATTCAAATAAAACATTAAACAAGAAAGCATTATTAAATTTAGAAATTATTCATAAATTTGTTTTAGGAGTTTTAACAAAAGTAAAACCCGAATATAATATGAGTTTAAAGTCAATTAGAAAACATTTATCAAATAATTATGAAGAATTTTTTCCTGAACTTTTATGCCTTTTGATGCTTCATTAATAAAACGGTTTTTAAACACCATAAAACCATAAAAGCCTTTTATTTATTGACTTTTATGGCTATTGTTTAAAATTAGTATGATTTTATCCTGACGGTTTTGTGAAATTAGGTATAATTTCTTGTTTTATTTCACTTTTATTTTTTGTTGCTTTTATTTAACAATATTTGTATAAAATTCTTCCCATAATTTAAGTACATTTTCCTTGCTGTAATATTCACTTATTTCTTCTGACATTTTTCCACATTTTTTATATAATTTTTTGTCACTTTCTAACTCTTTTAGTAATCTAATAAACTCTCTATTATCGCTTCCTTTTAGATATTTACCAAATAAAATATCTTCATATAGTTCTAAATCTCTTAATAAAAGTGGAGTTTTAGAATTAACTGCTTCAAGTATTGTCATTGGAAAAAGTTCATTATATGATGGAACAAATAAAACATTTGCGATATTATACATATCATTCATTTCTTCTCTTGGTATTATTCCCAAAAATTTAACATTTTTTGGAGGATTTTCCATAATATTTTTTAATTCATTATATCCATCTGTAATTTTTCCAAATGAAAATCCACCACACCATACAAATTCCATGTTAGGAAGTTTTTTAGCACATTCTACAAAATCTTTAACACCTTTTCTCGTTTGTACTTGTCCTGCTCCAAGTACTATAAATTTATCTTTGCTTATTCCATATTTATCTTTTACTTTTTCAATTTGTTTTGGTGTTAATTTATAAAATTTTTCTTTAGATACAAAGTTTGGTATATATGTTACTTTTTCTTTTTTTATACCATTCTTGGCTAACTCATTTATAAATGTAGGATTAACTACTACTAACTTATCTGCAGTATTATAAAATTTAATAACATATTTTTTAAATATATTAAAAGCAAATTTAGGCAATTTAATACTGCCATCAAGTGTAGTTGGTAAAAAATGTACATAAGCTACATTCTTACCATTTCTATTTCTTTTCATCCTAATATAATTTTTTGGTTCAACTGTGTGAGAATGAACTATATCAGATTTTTCTTTAGAATTAACTAACACATTAAATTTATCGCAACTTTTAACTAAATTAACTTGTTCAATGTATGCACTACCAACACCTTGACCGTCAACTTTATCCGCACTACTAAGCATATTAATTGTTATTTTTTTCATTACTACCAACTCCCAACAAATCATTAACAAGTTCAAATAACTTTTCCATAGAATTATTTTTTTTAATCTTGTTAATATTATTTTTATATTTTTCCAATCTTCTATCATTACCAAGTAATCTATCTATATTTTTAAACATACCAATAGTATTATCACTAAAAAGTGCACACCTACATTTTTCTAGGTATCTTGCATTAGCTTTTTCTTGTCCAGATATCTTACCTATAAAAAGCATTGGAACATTAAAATATAAACATTCAGTTACAGTAGCTCCTCCCGGTTTAGTTATTATTAAATCAGCAATATTTAACATTTCTGGAACGTTATTTATATATCCCAATATTTTAATATTATCATTAGGATAATATTTAGATAGATTTTTTAATTCACTTCTTAATTTAGAATTACTACCTGTTACAATAATTATATTATAACCTAAATTACACTTTACTAATTCCTTTGCATACATATTTGTAATTCTACCTCTACTACAAAAGAATATTAAAGTTTTTAAATCTTTATTTAATTTATAATCTTTAATAGTTTTATCTTTATTATAATTATCTTTATTAAAATTACTAGATAAAGGTATACCTATATCTTTTATCTTAGATTTTGGAAATCCCTTCTTTACTAATTCTTTTTTTTCAATAGAATTACCTATTACTAAATAATCTTCATATTTTTCATTTTCTATCCAAAACTCATGTGCTTCATAATCTGTTACTATAGTTATAAGTTTTGAATTTATCACATGTTTCTTCTTATATTGAGAAATTATCGTACTACAAAAGTAATGTGTGGATATTATTATATCTGGATTAAATTCTTTTATTTTCTTTTTTAATCCCCTAAATTTAAAAGTATTCATAACAATTGTATTTTTAGGAAATAACGATAACTTTCTATTAAATGTATTATATAACACATCCCAAATGTATGGAACTGTAAAGTTAATTTTTTCAAATGTCTTTTGAGATAAGACACCTAAAAAGGGTGTAGAGTATTTTAATATATCGATAGAATTTATTTCATAATTACTATGAGTTTTAAAGTAATCTTCGATATAACTAGCTATTTTCTTATGTCCTGTTCCATATGTGGCATACATAATTAATACTTTTTTCATACTCTACACTACCCTTTTATACTTCTTGGAATACTGTTATAATCATTGGTTTACATTCGGTTTCTTGGTATAAATATTTACCCAAATTTTCTCTAATTGCATTTTTTAATTTAACGTATTCTACATGATTGGTATCTATATTATTATTTATTATTTCTACACATTGTTTTTTAATTTCAGTTAATAGTTCAATACTATCTTTGACATAGACAAAACCTCTTGTAATTACTTCAGGTCCTGAAATAATTTTTTTAGTTTTTTTATCTAGAGTTGTACTTATTATAACTATTCCATTTTCACTTAGTACTTCTCTATCTTTTAATACAGCTTCACCTACATCTGATACTACATTTCCATCTATTAAGATTTCATCTGTTTTTACTTTATCAAAAGATTCTACTAAATTACCATCAACTATTTCTACTACATCACCATTTTGTTTTAGTAATATATTATCTTTATCCATTCCAACTTCTATAGCTGCATTTGCATTCGCAACTTGAAATCTATATTCTCCTTTAACAGGAAAATAATATTTTGGATTTAGTAAGTTAATCATTAACATTAAGTCTTCGCTAGATGCATGATATAAAAGTTGTTCTTTTTTATCAAACATTATGGTCTTAACGCCCATCTTAGCAAGTTTGTCTGCGATTTTTACCGCACTTCTTTCTTGTGTATCACTAATTGCTTCAGCAAACACAACTGTGTCTGTATCTTTTATTTTGATGTATTTATCGTATCCATTTATCATTCTTGTTATATTTGAAAATGATTTTTCTCTATCATCTGATACTAATATAATTACATCTTTGTCGTTTATATTAGATAAATCTCCTATTTTCTTTTTATCGAATTTTAAATATTTTAAATCTATTGCATTATTTATAATACCTTGTAATGTTTTACCCATGATAACTACTTTTCTATTTGTTTTTGCTACTTCATTAAAAAGTTCTTGTATATTATAAATATGCGCAGAAAATACATTGTAAATTATTCTGTTTTCATTTCTTGATAATATTTCACGTACTTTTTTTGCAGTTCTATGATATGGAGAAGTATGTCCTTTTTTTTCTGCATAAAATGATTCAGAAAGCAAACATAAAACTCCTTGTTTACCTACATAAGCAATTTTTCCTATATCCATTTTATAAGGCCCCATCATTGTTGGATCAAATACAAAATCCCCAGTGTATACTATCGCTCCATCTTTAGTATTTAATACATACATAACTGAATCAGGAATTGAGTGAGTTACACTTATTGGAAAAATACTGTTTTCACCAAAATTTATTTTCTTATGTGGTTTTATTTCAATTAAATTATCAAATTTTATTTCACAACTTTCTAATTCTCTTTTTAAAACTTCTATAGTAAACTTAGTACCATATACTTTAATATTTGGAATTTCACTAACTATATCTGGAACTGCTCCCATATTTTCATTATGTCCGTGTGTTAAAAATAACCCCTTTACACGTTTTATATTTTCTTTAACATAATCGTAATTAGGTAGTATATAATCAATACCTAATAATTTATCATCTGCATATTTTAAACCCGCATCAAAAATAAAAATATCTTTATCTACTTCAACGACATACATGTTTTTACCGTTTTCATTTAGTCCACCTAGACTAAATATTTTAATTTTGCTCATTATTGCTCCTTTCTTTTCGTTATCACTGATGATATTGTATCAAAAAAAGCCACATTTGTAAATGTGACTTTAGTTATTACTTTTAAATAAACCAAATATTTTACCTTTGTTTTCTGCATTATCATAAGAACTATTTTTATTATATCCAATAGCTGCTAAAAGGCCGCTAAGTACTCCATGTTCTTTTTTCTTTTCATCAAGTGGTGGAACATTATAAAATACTTTACTTCTAGATTCGTTTTCAAAATCAGTTATATCTCTTTGATTTAATAAGCTTTTATTTAATATTATTTTTTTACCATTTAAATTTTGAAATACCGCCCTATTTCTTCTAATTAATTTATTTAATTTTATATATGTTGGCTCAATTAAATATAGCACATCTCCACAGTTTCCTTCTTCAGCTGAATCATTAATATCTAATAGAACTATATCATAACTTGAAAATTTAGCAATTGTTCCTGGTAATTCATCTTTACTACAACTTATCATGTTTTGTGAATTAAAATTTATAAAATCTCTTTTATTAACTTCTATAGCAGCTACATTATATCCTTGCATTTCTAATTGATTTTTAAGCATATATATAAATGTTGTTGCACCCGCATGTTCTGTGACATTTTTAATTCCTAAAACTTTTAAATTATAATTTTCTACTTTATCTGTTATTACATTAGTAAGTGTACTCATCTGTTGAATATGCGCAACATCTCTATACGAATTAGGATTATTGTATAAATACATAATATTATCTATAGTATTAGCAAAATTATATATTCCCATAGATACTAATTTAGATAAAAATAACGATGATGATGTATTAGGGGTATTGTCTAATACTAATATTACCTTATCCATATCAAGCCCAATAGATAGTTTTTGCAAATTAGCAATATTCATATAATCCTTAATTGCTGTAATATCTAAAATCATTTTATTAAAAAAGAAATTAGAAAACATAGAAACTATTTCATCTGCTTCATATTCACCATTTAGTGATTTAATAACATCAATTTGCAAATTAGTAAGCATATCCCTATTTTTATTAGATATTATAACATTCATGAAATCACCACATTCTTATCTTATTTCTATTATTAGTATATATTATTTTTTTAAATTATTCAATAATTTAATATAATTTATAGTCTATACTTTATTTTCCTGAAATTTCAAAGTAAATTCCACCTTTAATGTTTAGGGTTGCATTTAGTCTGAAAGTAAATACTACCCTGGTTG
>CANQLF010000040.1 GCA_947624635.1 uncultured Bacilli bacterium
AGTACAAATTATCTTGCGTTTTTTTAGTATAAATTATTTTGCGAAAACCTATACAGATTAATTTTCAAATCAATATTACATCAGTTTAAGTCCCTAGATGATATACAAAAAAACTTAATAAAAATATAAATTTATATCTTTATTAAGTATAATGTTATATCAATAATAATTCTGTACCATTTTTTATGCCAGCTTCTTTAACATATAAACTATTATCATATATTTTTCCCGTTAGTTTATCACATAATAATGTATCATTTTTAAGTATGTATCCTCCATCTGTTAAATCAGAAATAGCTTCTCCAACTAATTGAATAACTTGTTCTATTTTTTTATTTATAGGTATAAATAAATCATAATTTTTTTCTATTATTGGAACATATAGTTTTATTAAAACTTTATTATTCATATTATCACTATCCTATTCATCTACAAATTCTGTATCAACATATTCTATTACTTTTGTTAGTTGTGGTATACCATTTTTAACAACATAACCGAATGTATCATCCATACTATTTGCATCTTCCCTAATCATTTTAGTCATTTCAAATGTAAATTGATTTGAAATTCCAGTACCTATCCAAATATATGATTTTTTATCGATATTTGTAGTAAACCAAGTATTGTATGCTTGTTTTTTGTATTCTCCTACACTATCTACAAATATATAATTTATGTTGTTAGCTTCTTTAGATGTTTTTAATAATTCTTCAAATTTAGATTTAGTTTCCATAGGAAGTTTTTCTATAAAGCTTGATACACCAACAATTATACATATTACAGGTTTATATTTTGGATCTCTATTATTTTTAACATGATTTAATAATATATCAAACATTTTTCCAAAATCATCTTTAACAAAAGTACCCTTTATGAATGATGATGAATCTATTATATCAAGTGCATCAATTGTTATTAATTGATAATCTGTTAGTGTTAATAACTCACTTATAAGTCCCGGAACAAATTTTAAGAATGATTCATTATAATCACCAGTTATGACTGATACTAACTTAGATTTAAAATCAAATGAATTAATTTTAAGACTAGCTTTATCAATTCCAATAGGTATAGCTTTTAAATCTTTTATTGCGCTAGCTACATTATCAAGTGTTACTTTTTCTGGTAGTACTGGAATTTTTGCTGCAAATACTTGTGTTGGATTACTTGCAAGTGTCTTACAGATGTTTTCTATGAATTCTGATTCATCTCCATCTTTTGTTAAGCTAGCTGTTTGAAATTCATATAATTCATCAAGCTTAACTAAACCTCTACCTTTTTCTCCTGATGGCATCATACCTTTAGTTGGTCCAAATAATGATGAGTAATCTCCAGCATCGTTAAATCTTAAAGCAATAATTTGTCCAAAGTTTTGTGATAATGTGTATCTTATAGAGTTTTGTGCATTTGTTGTAAGTATAAATATTATTCCATATCTATTGGCTTCTCTTGTAAGTTTAATTATATCATCAGTATATTTATCATATGTTTCTTGGAATACTTCATAAGCATTTATAATTACCAATATTGTAGGTAAAACTTTACCACTTCTTCTGCAATATTGCTTGTAATCCCCATTGTAATCTGCAAATAATTTTTTTCTATTTTCTATTACTTCATATAATTGTTTTATTAAATTTATTATTTTTTCTTGTTCATTTACTAATATTACATCTCCAATATGAGGTGCTTTGGAAAATGATTTTAATGTTTCTGCTCCAAAGTCCATAATATAGATATTTACTTCGTCTACTCCATGGTTTGTTATAGTTGAATATATTATAGAATTTAGCATCATTTCTTTTCCACTACCTGCAATACCATAAATTAATGTATTTCCTTTTTCAGATAAAGGAAGAGTTAGTACATCTTGTCTTTGGTTCATAGGGTCATCTAATTCACCTATAATTGGATTTAAATTTAGATAACTAGAATTTACTGAGTATTTACGTCTTAATTCATCTACTGTTATAATTGCAGGTATTTTATCTAACCATAATTTTCTTATTGATATATTATTTTGTTTAGCTACATTTGATAAATATGTAACTATGTTAGGTAATTCTTCACCATAACTTGTTGTAACTATCTTTTTTCTTCCATCTACACTTTTAATAATGTTACCTACATTATCTATAAAGTTAATAGATGTATCTACTTTCTTTTTATATGTATCTTGTGGTGTATATTGCATTCCACACCATGCAGCTTGACCTAGTGCAAATAATTCGTTATAACCAACTTGTAAATAGAATCTACCCACGTTTTTTAGAGATGCAGCATCTGCACATTTAATAACGTCCATACTGTCTGCTTTTTCTTGTACTTTTAAACATACTCTAAATCTTGAGTTACTCCAGATTTGATCATTTACTACCCCAGCTGGTTTTTGTGTAGCAAGTATTAAATGCACTCCTAAGCTACGTCCTATACGTGCAGTTGATATTAATTGATCCATGAAGTCTGGTTGTTGACTTTTTAATTCTGCAAATTCATCTGATATGATAAGTAAATGTGAAATCGGTTCTTTTATTACACCTTGTCTATATAAGCTTTGATATTTATATATATCCATTGTACTTTCATTTAATCTATCACGTACTTTATTGAACATTGCTTGTCTTCTTCTTAATTCACTTTGTATTGATGATAATGCTCTATTCATTTCTGCTGTATCAAGGTTTGTAATTGATCCTGCTAAATGTGGTAATCTTATTCCTGTTTCTTTGTTTTCAAAAGCTCCAGATAAACCTCCACCTTTATAGTCAATTAGTACGAATGATACATCATTTGGATGATATTGTACTGCAAGTGATAAGATATATGTGATTATAAATTCACTTTTACCACTACCAGTCATACCAGCTATAAGTCCATGTGGCCCGTGATATTTTTCATGTATATCTATTTTAAATATTTCTCCTACTTCATCTATTCCTACAGGTGCCTGTAATGTGATTGCAGGATTATTGTTTTTCCATCTTTCTTGTACATTTAATTGTTCAACTTTACCTACGTTATACATTTCAAGAAATCCTATAGCATCAGGCATAGAGCCTACTCCTTTAGCTACTTCAATAGGTGTATTTGATAAAGATACTGCAATATTATTCATGTTTATATTTCCAATGAAATCAGCTTGGAATATTTTTTGTTTATTCGCTACTAATTCATTTTCAAATAATCCACTTTCTTTTTCAAATACATTCATAAATGTAGTACATTCATTAGGTAAGTTAGATAATTTATCTGTTCTAAATATAATACTAAAACCATAATTTATTTTATCACTTAATACTTTTTTAACTATTCTAGAATTTCTAGAATTAGCAAGATCATCTACTATAATTACATAGTAAGGACTAAATTCTTTATATAATTTAGATTCATCATTATCGTTACTCTTTATTGCCCCTTCTTCTTTGGCATTTTTTCTTTGATTATATACTTCATCTAAATAGTTAGATACCTGTTGTATTTCATCTATGTTGGTTGCAAAAAATCTTATTTGATTATTATCTCCAAAACAATGTGGAATTGTTTTTAAATATGAATATTTTTCTTTATTTTTTTCATCTGTAAAGAATACTATTTTTAAATCACTATAACTATGGAATGTTACCATTCTAAGTATTAATCCATCTATAAATTGTTTTGACACTTTATTATCTCCGGATATAGCTGATACAAAGTTTTGTGTAAATGGTAAACATATTGGAACATTTTCCATATTTTTGGATTTTGTAACCAATTTATCTACTAAATCTCTTAGATTATTTTCTTCTAAGGTAAAACCTTTCTTTTGTGTTTGTATTTGTACTTTAGATTCTAATGTACCTGTACCAAGTCTTAAAAGTAAGAAATCATCATCATTTATTCTTCTTTCCCATAGTTTTTCACTTTTACTTAAAACTATTTTTTGACAGTCTTCTAGTGGTATATGATTTTGTAATAATATTACTTTTTGATTAGACATTTCTGATTCTATTTCTTTATCATTTTTATCTATATATTCTGTATATTTTCTAACTAATAATTCATTATCTTCTTTTTTCTTTTTCTTTTCGTACCTTCTATTTAATAATGGCCACATTAGCATTGATGATAACATAGCAAAAGCCATTACAATTGATGGCATCGCACTACTTAGTTCTCTACCTTCACTCATTACCCCATTTATTGCTTGGTATGCAAACATAACTGATGTAAGTCCCATTGTAAGCATTGGACCTATAACATATATGAATGGTTTTTCATCAGACTTTTGTGGTTCTGGTGGTGGGTCTATTTCAAAGATTGATTCTGTAATAGTAGATATAAATCTAGGTGCCCTTCTAAAGTAATCATCATTTTCATATAAATTCATTTCTATATCTTCATCTTTTACTTCTACATCTTTTCTTGTAAAAGATCTAGGCATTAATAGCCCATTATCTATAGCTACTCTATTATTTGGATTATTAATTACTATAAATGAGCCTGCAATTATTATTTTAAGTCCCATAATAAATACTACATCACCTATTTGTAAATTAGCTCCTGTTGTATAAAAATTATTTACATAAATTCTACAATTTGGATTTGTAGCGCGTATTTGATATGCACCATTATTATAAGTTAGTATTGCGTGTTTTTGTGCCACTAAATTACTTAGGAAAACAATATTATTATCTTGTGAACTACCTATAGATATATTTGCATTTCTATTTATTACAAATTGTTTAAAGGAATTATCATATTCAGGGCAACAATATACCATTATAATTTCGTCAGTCAAAAAAGATTTTAAATATATAAAATCATATTCTTTTACTTCTATTTCATTTACATAAGTATTATTAAAAATAATTTTAACATCTGAATTACTTTTAAGTACCCACTTTTTATTTATAGAATCTAATTGTATTAAAGTAGGCTTTTTATTTATTCCGTTTTCATCTTTTATCCAATAACTAGTCGTTGTCATTTCTTTTGGTAACGAATAGTTTTGAATACGATCTCTTTTAATAAATGATAGTATCATATTAACACCCCAATACTCTTTTCCATTATATATCAATTATATCCTAAAAATTGCATTAATACAATAATATTTCTTTATATTGACACAATAATTTTAAAAGAAAGTTAAGAATATGTTCCTAACTTTCTATAAGGTTTTGATTATTGATTATATTGCTCCATTTAAACTACCATCTGTACCAGGATTAAATTCTCGTGATGATGTAGAATTCATGTTACTAGTTACTTGTTCATTAGCAGTTACTGTTTGTTCTAATGATTCTTTTGTTTCAGTTCCAAAGTTAGCAATATCATCTAGTAGTAATCTTATATTTGATTCAAATTCTTGTGCTTTTTCATTTAATATGCTTACTTGTCTACTTATCTCTCTTACTGATTCATCTGCTACTGATTGTGGTAATCTATTTAAGTTTGTTGCAAAGTTTTCTAGATTAGTACTTATTCCTGTTTGAATTGCGCTTAATATGCTTGCTTTGAAGTTTTCAAAACTATCACCTGGTGTACTTATTGCTCCTTCATCTATTGATTCATATGTAACTGCTAATTCTGCAGATGTTACTTGTATACTATCATTTACAAAATCATCTGTTGTTAAATTTACTGTTCTATTTCCATCTGCTTGTACTACTTTTATTATATATGTTGCATAGTTATATAATAATTCATTTAGTACTGCTCCATCTCCTACACACATCTTTATTATTTCTCCAACATATCCTGATGTGTTATCTGTTCCAAATAATTTTTCATGTAATTGTTTTCTTTTACTTCCTGTCCATGTACTTATTGGATAATCATTATATATGGATATTACTTTATAACATCCATTTGCTATCATTCTTCTATATGAATTCATTGATTTTACTGTATCTACTGTTGCTGATATATTAAAGCTTACTGTGTTTGCCATACTATCACCCTTCCTACTTTAAAGTATAAACTATTAATTTCTTTTATTCAATATTATTTTTTAAATATTTACATTTATATTACACTCCTTATAAATAAAAGAAGATATTTTAATCTTTTAATTTTAAAATATCTTCTCTAGTTAGACCTGTATATTTAGATATAATATCTATATCAACATTATCATCTAACATTTTCTTAACAATATCTGTTTGTTTTTGCTCGATACCTTTAACTAATCCTTG
>CANQLF010000041.1 GCA_947624635.1 uncultured Bacilli bacterium
TTTCTAAACATTTATCTAGTGTCCATAACCAAAAACCACCAGTAGATACAACTACCCAAACTAAAACTGCAATTAGTACTAAATTTATTAATTTTATATTTACTTTTTTTCCTAACATAACCCTCACCTTACTTTACTATCTATTATTATAGTTATCGGTCCATCATTTATTAATGATACTTTCATATCACTACCAAATATACCTTTTTCTACTTTTACATGTTCACTAAGTAGTTCATTAAATTGATCATATAACTTAGTTGCATCTTCACCTTTCATCGCACCAACATAGCTTGGTCTATTTCCTTTATTTGTATTTGCATACAAAGTAAATTGTGAAATAGATAATATACTTCCATTAATATCCAATATACTTTTGTTCATTACTCCATTTTTATCATCAAATATTCTTAAATTTACTATCTTTTTAACCATGTATTTTATATCTTCGATATCATCATCATGAGTAAATCCAACTAAAACCATCAATCCTTTATCAATTTTCCCTACAACACTACCTTTAACACTAACACTAGAATTTATTACTCTTTGTACTACTACTTTCATTATTTAATTAATCTTTCTACTTTTTTAATAAAGTCTAAATTATATAAATCATTAATAAACTTATCTAGTGTTTCTTTATCAGTAGCTAATACTGTTACTTCATATACAGTTATAGATGATTTACTAACAGTATTAATGTTTTCTATATTTACACCATTATTTGCAGCTTTAGTTATTATATCCAATAAAGGATTTTTAACTACTTCTGCATGTATAGTTATAGTTGTAGGATATTTTTTAGTAATATTTGGATTCCATCTTACATTAACTAATCTTTCATCTATATTAATTATATTATGACAATTTTTCCTATGTATACTTATACCATTTCCTTTTGTAATATAACCTATTATATCATCACCTTTAATAGGTTTACAACAACTTGCTATATTAACTTTTATATCATCTATTCCTTCTACTAATATATCATTTTTAATATTAGTAGTTTTATTTTCTTTAACTATTACTTTATCTACTACATCTTCTTTTTTAGTATCTTCTTCATCTAAAATTAAATTAATAATATGTCCAACAGTATATTTATTTGAACCTATACTAAAATATAATTCTTCTAAATCTTTTAATTTTAATTCTTCTAATATTCTTTTTATAACTTTTTCATTAAAATATTCTGTTTGACTTAATTTTTTTCTTTTTAATTCTCTTTTTAATACTTCTTCACCCATATTAATATATTCATCTTTATCTTTTTTAAAGAAGAATGATTTTATTTTATTTTTAGCTTGTGATGTTTTAGCAATATTAATCCATTCCTTATTAGGACCTAATGATGATTTACTTGTATTTATTTTTATAATGTCGTTATTTTTAAGTACATAATCAAGTGGCACTATTGAATTATTAACAACAGCTCCTACCATTTTATTACCTACTTCTGTATGTACTTTATATGCAAAGTCTATCGGTGTAGAACCATTTGGAAGTTCTATTACATCTCCTTTAGGAGTAAATACATAGATATTTGCTTTTAAAACATCACTTTTTACAGTGTTTACAAAATCTTCATCTTGTAGGTTTTCTTCTTGAAGTTCTATTATATTTCTAAAAAATTGTAGTTTTTGTTCCATATCATTTTGCATATTTTTAGAAGGCGTGCTTCCTCCATTTTCTTTATATGACCAGTGTGATGCGATACCATATTCTGCAATTTTGTCCATATCGTGTGTTCTTATTTGTATTTCAAAAAGGTAACCATCTATTCCAAATACTGTCGTGTGTAAAGATTGATACATATTTGTTTTAGGTCTTGAAATATAATCTTTAAATCTTTTTGGAATAGGTCTATATTTTGAATGAATTAAACCTAAGGCAACATAACATTCTTGTTCTGTATCTACTAAAATTCTAAGTGCAAGAAGGTCAAATATATCATTCCAATTTTTTCCTTTGTTTAATTTATTATAAATACTATATATAGATTTAGCCCTACCTTTTATTTCGTGTTTTATATCATGTTCATTTAATAGTTCTGATACATCTTTTAACATATCAGATACAGTCATATCACGTTCTAGTTTTGTTTGATTTAATCTTTCTACTATTGAATAGAATACATCTGGTTTTAGGTATCTAAGTGATAAATCTTCTAATTCGCTTTTAATTTTATGAATACCAAGTCTATGTGCGATAGGTGTTAAAATTTCTAATGTTTCTTTTGCATTCTTTTTTTGTCTTTCTTCAGATAATGCCCATAAAGTTCTCATATTATGTAATCTATCTGCAAGTTTTATAATTATAACTCTTACATCTTCTGATAAACCTACAAATATTTTTCTTTGATTTGCAATTACTGCTTCATTATCTGTAGAAAAATTTATACTGTTTATTTTGGTAACTCCATTTACTAAAAGTGCGACATCTGGTCCAAAGTTTTCTTCTATTTCTTCAATTGTAGATGATGTATCTTCTACTGTGTCGTGTAGTAAAGCTGCACATATTGTTTGATAATCTGCATAGATGCTAGTTAGTATCATTGCGACATTTAATGGGTGTTGAATAAATGGTTCTCCACTTTTTCTTAAATCTCCAAGGTGTGCTTCATAAGCATAATTATATGCTTTTTCTATTAATTCAAGTTCAGAGTTTTCAGTTATATATTTTTTTACTGCACTCTCTAAATCATCATATTTATAAGTTGTAGTTTTACTCATAATCACACCTTCTTATATTTTTATTAATATTTCCTTCATGATATTAAATTATCACAAAATTATAACGTTTTCAATACCGTTTTATCACATTTTTAGAAAAAACAAGACGATAAAATTATCATCTCATTTTAATTATTCTTCTAATAACCAATCAATTATATTTTTATGAATAATACCATCTCTTGATAAATTTGCTCTATCTAAAGAAATAACATATTTAGGGTAGTTATCTTCTATTTCTTTAAAAGCTCCAAACTCCCTATTTACTACTTTTTCTGTTTCTAATAAATAAGCAACTTGAATATATATTTTTTCGTCTGTTTTAGTTGCAATGAAATCTATTTCACCATTTTTTGTTTTTCCTATATAAACTTCATATCCTCTTTCTAGTAGTTCATTATATACTACATTTTCAATTGCAAAACTTTTATTTATTTCAAAGTCATTATTTTTAATTTGTGCTATACCTAAATCCGTCATATAATATTTATTCAGTGTCTTAAAAATAGATTTACCATGTACATCATATCTATATATTTTCTTAATCATTAATGCCTTACATAGTGCATCTAAGTAAACATATAAGGTTTCTGTTGAAATTGATTTTCCTTCTTTCTTTAAAAAATTTATAACATTTTCAGCAGAAAATTGTCTACCCGTTGTATCGACAATATATTGCAATAGTAAATCAAATAAGACTGTGTCTTTTAGTCCTAGTCTTTCTACAACATCTCTTAATATAATGGAATCAAATACACTGTGTAGATAATCTTTAATATTACTTTCATCATTAAATTCTGTCCTGTTAGGAAGTCCACCCCATTTAACAAAATTCCAAAATGTTTCTTCACTTTTAGGATCTTTATTTGTAATTTTTACAAATTCTTTATAACTTAATGGATATATGTTAAATAAAACGTATCTTCCTGACAAAACTGTAGATAATTCATTTGATAATAATTTACTATTTGATCCTGTAATAAAAATACTAATATTATCTACAGAAGCTCTAAGTGAATTAATAACTTCTTCGAACTTATCTACCTTTTGAATTTCATCTAGAAAAACATAATATTTATTGTTGTCTACAATTTTTTCTTTAATAAATGTATTTAATTTTTTGTAATCTCTTAATTCTTCAAATTCAATAAGTTCAAAATTTACATAAATAATATGATTATCATTTATCTTTTTTTCATTTTTTAATTCACTCATTATTTGTTTTAATATAACTGACTTTCCACATCTTCTTATTCCTACTAATATTTTTATAAGATCACTATCATAAAATCCTCTTATTCTTGATAAATATATCTCCCTTTTTAACATTTTCATCACCACATTAAGTATAAACAATTTTATTATATATGTCAAGTTATTTCTCATTTGCGAAATAACTTCTGAATTCTCAAAGTAAACAAACTTTTTAAATTAAATTGTATTTACTTTTATTAGTAACTAAAAAAGATAAGATTTTAACTTATCTCTTTTAGTTTTAAACAAACTTGCAGAAGAATCGATATATCAAATTATTTTCTTTAGTAATTAAAATATTATTTGTTTAAAACTTCACTATGACTACCGGTTGCAAAAAGTACTAATATAAGATTTTCATCTTCATATTTATATATCAATAACCAATCTGGTGCTATGTGACATTCTCTACAATTTTTATATGTTTTATCGTCTATTAATTGGTGATCTTTGTATTTAGAATCCAATTTTTCTTTATTTGCAAGTTTAACTACTACTTCTTTTAATTTATCAATATTTCTGTTTTGTTTTTTTATTTTTTTATAATTCCTTTTAAATGTTGTAGTTACATCAACTTCATATTTTGTATTATTTACATTATTATTCATTATCTAAATCCTCAAAAAGTTTATCTATATCGTGATATCCTTTTCTTTTTCCCTCTTTTATTTCTTGAATTATTTGTTCTCCTTCTTCCAATGCTTCTAATAATTCAGCATTTGGTTTAGGATTATTAATTTCAAATGGTATACCACCTTTTTTAATAAGTTGCTTTAAAGCCATATTAAAATATGTACTCATGTTTAGTCCTAAATCCTTTAAAAGATTTGTTGCTTCTTCCTTATCTCTTGTATCTACTTGCACGTTAATAGCGCTTGTTAAACTAGCCATAAAATAATCATCTCTCTTTTCATTAAAAGAATAACATATTTTTGTATAAAAATCAATAAAATAGCATTGTTTTCATACAAAACAACATTATTTTTGTGTTATATATAATATATTATGTTCTAATTGTAATATTCGATACATTATTTTACTCATTATTTAGATTTTCTATTTCTTCTTCCAATTGATTTATTGTATTTTTATATTCTTCTATTTTATCATTTTTTTCTTTTAATTCATTTTCATATTCATCTATCTGATTTTCTAGTGATGTTATAGTTTCACTATTACTATTTTGTTCTTTAATATATGTATCTAAATTATTTTTAATTTTATTTATATTATCACTTGATGCATAAACTTTAATATCACTTATTTCATTATCTATAGTAATAATTTTATTATCATTTAATTTATTTATAAATTCTCTAATCATTTTAAATGGATTAGAACAATATGAATTAAATACTATTTGATAATTATTATGGTAATAATCAATATTACACATCTTATTAATTTTATATTCTATTTCTATATTATCAATATTTTTTTCAATATATTCTACATTATGATAATCATCAAAGAATAATTTATCATTCATATCGATTTCTAATGTTTTAGTAACTATCATATCATTATTGTTTCTATCTATTAAATCAAACTTTAATGATCCAATACATATTAAGCCACAACTAATTCCAAATACTATTATAGATAATATAAATGTCCAAATCATTTTCTTTTTATCATTTTTTCTATTAAATACAAAATTTATTAATAGTAATATAATTACAATATTTATAACACTAACTGATAATAAAGAAAATAATATACCTACAAAGAACACACCTGTTTTAATTATTACAAATGACAATATACTTAATGTTAGTAAACTAATTAAAAGGGTGATGAAAGATATCATTATTATAATAGTAATAAACTTTACAATATATATAAATATTTTAAATAATCCATTTAAAAATTTATATTCACTATGTTTAGGATCTCTAATTATTATTTTTTCTTCTTTTATTTCTGCTTTTTCTAGT
>CANQLF010000042.1 GCA_947624635.1 uncultured Bacilli bacterium
TAATATTAGCATCATAATATTTTACATAAAATTCTAATTGTCCTAGAGCTCTTATATCTAATTTGTTTATTTTTAACTCTATTAATACAAAACAATTTAATTCATAATTAAAAAATACCAAGTCTATAAATCTATAGCTATCACCTACTTTTATTTTTTTCTCACTTCCAACAAAACTAAATCCTACTCCTAATTCAAGTAATACTTTTTCTATGTTTTCTAAAATATACTTTTTTAATGCTTTCTCACTTAATTTATCTATTTTTTTATTACCCATACTTATTAATATTGGATCTTTTATCATATCTAGTATACTTACTTCTTTATCATAATTTTCATTAGTATATTTTAATTTAATATTTTCTTTATCACCTATTAATCTTTCATAAGAATTATTTTTTATTTCTTTTCTTAAATCTCTTACACCTAAATTATTATCTATAGCCAGATTAATATAATAGTTTCTTTTTGATTCGTTTTTTATTGGAAGAATGCATTTATAATGTGTCCAACTCAATTTGTGCCCCAGTGGGGCACATTTTCGAAAACATAAATAAAAATCTCTCATTCTTCTTAAATTAGAGCCATCATATCCTTTGCCATATTCTTCTGTTAGCTTTTTAGAATATTCTTTAATAAGACCATCACCATATTTAGCCCTTGCTTCTCCACCTTGTGCTTCAACTATTTCTTTACCTACATTAAAATAAGTCATTAGTGTATGTGCATTAGAACTTATTTCATTTTTTTTAGTTTCTACTATATTATTTTCTATTAATAGTTTAATATTATTATAATGATTATCCATAACTAATCACCTCTAAAGCACATATTACTACTTATAAAATTATGGAGCAAATCACAAATTTTAAAAAATTAATCTAAAAACATACTTAAAAACACAAAATCTATTTATACAATTTTGTGTTTTTAACTTAATATATTTTTCTAATTTATAAAATTAGTAGTTTTTTAAAAAGGTGGCTCACTGTGCCACCTTTTTACTTTATGATATCTTTATAGTAATTTCTTATATCAGAAATTAAATTACTATTATTAATCTTATTTCTAATCATTTCTATTTCAAACTTATATGGAGGATATATTTTATCCTTTGAATTATCATCTATACTTACATAAGGAGTTTCTAATATCTTAGGTATATTAGATAATCTTTCGTTATATATAATATTAATTAACGAATCAAATCCAATTGTACCAAGTCCTATATTTTCATGTCTATCCTTTCCTGCACCACATACATTCTTACTATCGTTGATGTGAATACAATAAATTTTATCAAGTCCTACTTTATTATCTATTTCATCTAATATTTTATCAAAATTATTTACGTCATAACCAGAATCATTTAAATGACATGTATCAAGACATATACCAATACATTCTTTATTATCTACTCCATCAATTATTTTCCTTACTTCATCTAAATTCCTTCCACATTCACTACCTTTTCCAGCCATTGTTTCTATTAATATTTTTACATTAGTTTTCCTATTTAAAACTATATTTAAAGCATCAATTATATTTTGAATACCTACTTCACTACCTAAACCTACATGACTACCTGGATGAAGAACTAGCTTGTCTACTCCTAACTTTTCACATCTAGATATTTCTTGTTTTAAAAAGTTAATAGCAAAATTCCATTTTTCATCATCACTATTATTTGCAAGATTAATTATATATGGAGCATGCACTACAACGTTTTTATAATCTATATTATTTTCTTCCATAAGTTTGATAGCTTCTTTAGTTTTATTATCATCTATTTCCATTCTATTAGTATTTTGAGGTGCACCTGTATAAAACATAAATGTATTAGCACCATATGATAAAGTCTCTTCTACACAACCTAATAATTGTTTGTCTTTTGTAAAAGAAACATGAGAGCCTATTATTAAATCCATATTATCAACTACTTTCTTTCATAGATAATTATATCATGAAAAAAATTTAAACAAAAGAAAAAAGCTAAATCAATAGCTTTAAAATTAAATATTTATAGTATATTATTATTTTGATTTATCACCTTTTAAACCAGCAAATTCTCCACCAGTTGCACCCTCAAGATGAACAGTTACTTTACCATTCGCATCCCATTGAACTGTGCATTTAGCATTATCATATTGATCCTCTTGCATTCCTAATTTTCCAAAATCATCTGCAATATTGATAGCCTTAGCAGTGCCAGTTGCACAAGAATCACCAGATTTTCCACTATCGCATAATTTACCTTCTTTGCTAAATTTTACGCCATTAGTTGTATCAGTTAAAACAGAACTTTCAGCCCTACCCAATGAAGCTAACGATAACTGTTCTCTATAATAATTAACAACTGTATTTAAACTTGCATCAAATGAATCAGATTTTGCACTACCTAAAGTGTTAAGTATCATTGGTACTGTGATAACTAAGATTATTGCTAAAACGACGATAACTGCTAGTAATTCAACTAATGTAAAACCCTTTCTATTTAATTTCTTATTTCCCATTATTTTTTCTCCTACTTTCTATTATATTAACTAAATATGATTATTTTGATTTATCATCTTTTAAACCAGCAAATTCTCCACCAGTTGCACCCTCAAGATGAACAGTTACTTTACCATTTGCATCCCATTGAACTGTGCATTTAGCTTTATCATATTGATCTTCTTGCATTCCTAATTTTCCAAAATCATCTGCAATGTTTGTTGTTCCTGCTGTACCAGTTTCACAAGTTTCACCAGATGTTCCACTAGCACATAATTCGCCTTTTTTATTAAATTTAACAGTGCTAGTTACAACAGAACTTTCAGCCCTACCCAATGAAGCTAACGATAACTGTTCTCTATAATAATTAACAACCGTATTTAAACTTGCATCAAATGAATCAGACTTTGCACTTCCCATGGTATTTAAAATCATTGGTACTGTAATAACTAATATTATTGCTAAAACAACGATAACTGCTAGTAATTCAACTAATGTGAATCCCTTTTTATTTAATTTTTTATTTCTCATAATTTTTCCTCCTACTATCTGTTACGATATAAGCATAGCATATTTAATTTAAATTAATCAATCGTTTTTTTAAAATTATTTTAATTTTTAACAAAATTATGTAAATTTAACAATAAATTTATTGATAATTTTTAAAAAAATATTCATTATTCATTTATTTCATATTGATATTGCGTATAATGTCAAACCAATCAAATTGCTCATACAATAACTAGAACTATTCAAACTCTTCTTCTATATTACGTATAATACCAAGTCCCTCAAATTGTCCACCAGTTGCAGGAACTAATTCAACTCTTACATTGCCATCTGTGTCCCAAGAAACTGTACAGCCCAGATTTTCTATTTTATAATCTGTTTCAGATAATCCTATTTTTTGGGCATCAACTTTTGGAATTTGTGTTTCTGGTAAAAGTTTCAATTTTCTAGTTTCACTATCATATTCATAATTATCATTAACAACTTTACTTTCTGATTTACCTAATGCTGCTAATGATAATTGTTCTCTATAATACTTAACAACTGTTTTTAAACTAGCTTCAAAAGCCTGTTGTTTTGAATTACTAATTGTATTTAATATCATTGGTACAGATATAACTAAAATAATAGCTAAAACAACAATGACTGCTAGCAATTCAACTAATGTGAACCCCTTTCTATTTAATTTTTCATTTCTCATATTTTTCCTACTTTCTATTATACTATAAGCATATCATATATAATTTAAATTAATCAATTGCTTTTAGAAAAAATTTATCTTTTTTTGTAAAAATAGACATAAGTTGAGCCATATTTTTTATCTTTATATTTTATGATATTATTAAATTCCTCTTTTAAATATTTATTATCTACTTCGCATATAATTATTCCATTATCATTTAATAAATTATTATTACCAATATATTCTATTATATTATTAATAATATGCATATTATATGGAGGGTCTATAAATATAATATCAAATTTAATATTATTATTTTTAAAATAATTTAAAGCTTCATTATAATCATTCGTAATTATTATAGATTTATCTTTAATGTTAAAAGTATTAATATTATCATTCAATACATTAATTGCACCTTTACTTTTATCTACAAAATAACAAGTATTCGCTCCATTACTTATAGCTTCTATACCCATTGAACCACTACCTGCAAATAGATCTAAAAAAATAGAATCAGCAACATCACTTTGTATTGTAGAAAAAATACTCTCTTTAACTCTATCCATAGTAGGTCTTGTACCATCTATAGTATAACCTTTAATTACCCTACCTTTTAAATTTCCACTAATAACACGCATATACCTCACCAACAATAATTTTAGCATAAAAAAATAAGCAATCAATACTTGTTGCTCATTTTATCCTTTTTTTGCTAATTTTACTATTGCTTTCTTTTTGCCATCCAAAACTTCTTTTGACCATTTTATTGGTATTATTTCATCATAGGGATTACTACTTGACTCAGCCTTTGGTCTATTTTTAGTAAAAAAGTCTTTAGGCAATCTACTAGTATATTCCATAAAATAACACCACCTTTCATACTAAAGCATCATCAATTTTAATGTATAACAAATAAATGCAAATAACGATAACATCCGTAAAATATGATACTATTTTTTTAAATAGTGTCAAGAAAGTTTATAAAGCAAAACTTACTTGTAATAGATTTAATATTTCTATAAAAATTTATTTTAAAACATTGATAAAAGATGATATCAAATCAAGTTTATCTACAAAATTATTTATTTTATCTCCAGGTCTTAGTTTATATTTTTCTTTCATCTCTTCATTAAAAGCATTAAAATAGTCAGGATTTCTATTTAAATATTTATACCAGTTAGAATTTTCTCTTAAATATCTAGTCATATTAGGATCATTTTTAATTTTAAATTGCAAATCTAAATTCATAATTAATCCTCGAACATTTTATTAGTTGGTCTTGGTGTATATATATTTCTTGGTTGTGGTGTACTTTCTTTATCTCCAACAAATTCTCCTATAAAGCCTAGAAATTTTTGAATAGAGGTTATATTTTGTTGTAATACTTCTGGTTTAACATTTTTAAGCATGTTAAATATCTCTCCTACTCCAAAACTGGTATTTGCGTTTATTTTGGATTCATTACCTACATTCCTACTATTAAAATATTCACTCCAAGCATTATCATCTTCATCATATAAACTATATAATTCATAAAACTTTTGCCAACTCATTTCACCTGATTTAACATATTTTATAAGTTCTGGATGTCTTTTTACAAACTCTTTAAAATCTTCCTTACTTTTCATCTTTTTTCACCTAATTTATTATATGTTTTAAAATGGATTTTTGTACTAATTTATTTTTTGATGTAAAGTTTTATTTATTCCAGTACTGAGTACTTCAGCTAATTTTTCTATTACGAAATCCACTTCTTTAGGTGTTACCATAAGATTATAATCTATTGGGGATAATACTTCATATATTAACGTATGTATTTCTTCTTCTTTTAACTCTCCTAAAAGTCCTATATATTGCTTTTTTTCTTCAGTATTTAATTCTTTTATTTTTTTCTTTATATAATTAGCTTTTCTTACTGCAAGTTTATTTGCAGGATTATTTAAATTATCTTTTACATAGGAAAAATGTTTAATCATATATTGAATTGTATCTGATACAATTGTTACTGCATCTACTACAGTAGGTATTCCGATTGCAATAACTGGTATTCCTAATACTTCTTTATTGATTTCTTTTCTTGAGTTACCCACTCCACTACCTGGATGTAT
>CANQLF010000043.1 GCA_947624635.1 uncultured Bacilli bacterium
TCATTTGTTAAGGGTAGATAATCTTTAACTTTATTCATAAAAAATCTCCTTTCATGCACACTTTAACATACATAAAAGGAGTGGTCAAATCACCAATTTTCAAAATTAGATAAAAAAATAAAACAGAAAATATATAATCCACTATAAGATTTTATATTTTCTATTACTTTTATATTTCAATTATTAAAATTAGTATAAATTAATTTTTTTTAAAATATTTATTTCCTTCTTCGATTGCTTTTTCTAGTGCTTCTTTTTCTGTTTTAACACATATACATTTTAATCTTTTTCTATCATCAATATATTTGTTAGATAATTCTTTTGCCCATCCGCCAAATTTATCTACTACTATTATAGGTATTCCCGCTTGATAAGCTATAGCAATTTCCGTTAATGTTCCAGATCCACCAGATATAGCGATTATTACATCACAAGATAATACCAATGTAAATTCTCTTCCACCACCTATTTCTAATCCAGAATTAATTAAAACGGTAGGTCTAAATTCTCCAAAAATATTTTTATCTTTGCCACCTGCAACACCTACAGTAATACCATTATTTTTACTTGCTTCTTTCGCTGCTTCTGTAGATAAGGAAGTATAGTCTTTTTCAGCACCATAAACTAATATATTTTTAGATTCTGCAATTAACTTTCCTAAATTTTTCGCAAATGTTAATGCATCTAGGCTATATTTTAAATCTGCTGCAGATCCCATTATTCCTATTTGTAATTTTTTCATAATCTTCTTATCTCCTTTTTTAAAGTTTTTACAACTTCGTCATTTTCATTTGTATTAATAATTTTTTCGGGTAATTCTAATATTTTAGTTTTTGCATCTTTTAGTTTATCGATCTCGTCCCATAAATATATGCTTCTATTTAAACATCCATAAGAAAAATTTTTTTCATATTCATCTGGAATAGATGCTCTATTACATGGGTCTCCATAAGGTTTAAAATATGGGGATTTATATAATCCATCTTTAGTATTAGTCATTATACCAGATCCAGCTATACCAAAGTAAAAATCTCTTTCACATATTTGGTCTATAACATCAAAAGACATTACATAATTTGTTTTAATACCATATTTAAGTATAGAGTTAAAATAGTTATATTTTTCCTTAGTGCATATTGAACATATTATTCCTGTTACTTCAACATTTAATTTATTAAACATTTTAATAATAGTTCCTAATACTTTTCCAGAAAATACTACATCATCTGCAAGAATTATTTTTTTGTTATTTAATTTTTTAGACAATCTTATTATTTGTAAATCTAAAGATTCTTTTTTTCTAGATATTATTTTATTTGTTCCACTTACTCTAGTACAATCTAGAAAATAAATATTTTTTTCATCCGATTTTATATAAATACTATCTAGCGTAACAATGGGGATATTCACCACCAATCAAATTATTAACTTCAAGCATTTCACTTTCAGATATTATAGTTACATTACCATTAAAGATTTTATCAACATCTTTTTTAAAATCTTTTCTAACATCTTCTATAATACTATCACTAGGTATAAATTCATATTTATAATCATAGGCATTTATACCGTTTAAAATTCTTTTAATATCGTTACTAAAAACGATTCCTTTACTTATTTCTTTCATAATAATCCTCTTTCCTTTTTTAATTTTTTTAAATATTTAAAAAAATGCTATACAGTAGTACCTGTATAGCATAATTAATTTATATATATACTAGATACAAGCACCACAAATAGCACTTGTACCTACAACAGTTTTAATGTCGTATTAACAAGTGCAGACTATTATGATGATTAAATTTATTAATTACTATCTTAAACATAATAATCCTTCCTTTCTTGACCAAATTATAACATCTATTATAATATATGTCAAATCGCTATTTTTTTATCTTTTATCTATTTCTTCTCTTATTATATTAGCAGTTATTCCTGGATTTGCTTGTCCTCTAGTAGCTTTCATTACTTGACCTACAAAAAAGTCGAATGTATTTTTACCTTTTTTATGATCTATTATTAAATCAGGATGTTCATCTAATACTTTTACTACAATATCACGAATTACTTTATCATCTGTTATTTGTGTAAGACCTAATTTTTTTACTATTTTTTTAGGTTCCATACCCTCTTCTAAACATTTAGTAAATACTTGTTTACTTTGTTTAGATGATATCTCACCTTTGTCTACCATTTCTATTAATTCTACTAACATTTTAGGAGTTAAGTAAATATCATCTATTTTAAGTTCATTTTTGTTAATATAACCTAAAATCATACCAGTTACCCAGTTCGCACTGCTTTTTGGATTACATCCTAATTTTATAGTTTCTTCAAAATAATCTGATATACTTTTTTCCTTAACTATAACAGTTGCATCATATCTTGATAGTCCGTATTCATTTATATATATATTTATTCTATCATATTGTAACATAGGTATTTCTTTTTTTATTGCATTAATCCATTCATCATCTATTTTAATAGGTGGTATATTTGGTTCAATGTAATATTTATAATCTACTGCATCAACCTTAGAACGCATAGATAGCGTTTCTAATTTTTCTTCATCAAAACGTCTAGTTTCTTGTACTACTTCATTAGCCCTACCTTGTTCTATTAAATCTATTTGCCTTTTTTCTTCTGATTCGATAGCTAGTTTTACATTATTAAAACTATTTATATTTTTCATCTCTACTCTAGGTGTTAAGTTATTATCAAATTCATCTCTAATATTTACATTTACATCTACTCTCATTTGTCCAAGTTCTGTTCTAGCTTCACTTACATCTGTGTATAAAAATATTCCTTTTAATATTTCAAGAAAAGCTATTGCTTCATTTGCTGAATGTATAGAAGGAGTTGTTACGGTTTCTAAAAGCGGTACCCCAGCTCTATTATAATCTATTAGGGAATATCCATCATTATGTTCCATAGATGCGGTATCTTCTTCTAGGTGTATATCATGTATTCCTACTTTTATATCTTTATCATCTACATTAATCATTACATATCCATCAACACCTACAGGTTTTTCCATTTGAGTTATTTGATATCCTTTAGGTAGATCTGGATAATAATAATTTTTTCTATCGAACATTACTACATCAGGTGTTTTACAATTAAGCGCTAGAGCCATCTTTAGTGATTTTCTAAATGCTTCTTTATTTACTACAGGTAATATTCCAGGTAGCCCAATATCAACTGTATCTACATTTGTATTTGGATTATCTGAATATTCATTTCTTGCACTAGAAAAGTTTTTAGAATTTGTTTTTACTTCACAGTGGACTTCTAATCCAATAGTTAATTTATACATATACTTACTCCTTTCCTAGTCCCTTAAATCCAAGGTGTTCTTCTATTTTATAAGCTATATTTAAAACTTCGCCATCCATAAATTGTGGACCTGTAATATTAATTCCGATAGGCATGTCATCTACAAAACCATTAGGAATTGTGATACTTGGATAACCTCCAAAGTTACCTATTGCCATATGATTTTCTAATATTAAATATCTATCGCTCATTCTATCTATATCACTATCAAATTTAGGTGCGACACCACCACTTGTAGGAAGTATCATTGCATCATATTCTTTAAATAAATCATTCATTTTATTTACTATTATTCTTCTTAATCTTTGTGCATTTTTAAATAATCTTTCTTGATTTTCTTTAAGTAATATATAACTTCCTAAGATAAATCTACGTTTGATTAATTCTGAAAAACCTTTAGTTCTAGCATCAAACATTATATCATTTATAGTATTACCTTCTCCTCTTGGTCCAAAGATAATTCCTGTTAGATTTGAATTATTACTTGTTGCTTCCGCACAACTTATTGTCATATAAGATGGATATATTGCTTTTAATAATTTTTCATCTATTGATACTTCTTCAACTATAAATCCTAATTCTTTACATTTATCAATTGTTTCTTTAAATTTATCTAAGACTTTTTTTGTTTCTTCACTAGCATCTTTATATAATTCTTTATCCGTTATTTCTTTAATGTAGAATAATTTTTTACCTTTGATGTCATTTTTTAACATATCATGATATTTTACTCCATCATCTGGTAGAGATGTCATATCTCTTTCATCTTTGCCTTTTAATATATCTGTAACAATCGCACAATCTTCAACACATCTTGTTAAACATCCTACATGATCTAAGCTTGATGCAAAAGCAAATAGTCCATATCTAGAAATTCTACCATATGTTGGTTTAAAGCCTACTACTCCACCAAATGCAGCTGGTTTTCTTATGGAATCCCCTGTATCAGAAGCAATTGAAAAAGGTGTAATACCTAGCGCAACACTTGCAGCTGATCCTGCACTTGATCCTCCTATTTGTCTTGTTTTATCCCAAGGGTTTTTAACTATACCTGTATTTGCAGTTGTACCAGTACCTCCCATTGCTAGTTCATCTAATACTGTTTTACCTACTAATACTGCTCCTGCATTTTTCAACTTCTTATACACAGTTGCATCATATACTGGTATGTAATCTTTTAATATGTTTGATGAAGACGTTGTAAGTATACCTTTAGTAGAAATATTATCTTTTAGTGAGTATGGAATACCATTAATTAATGAATCAGACTCATTTTTTTTATATTCATCTATTATTGTTACAAATGAATTATATTCATCTTGATATTCATGAGCTTTTTTATTTGCTTCTTTAAATAATTCTTCACTTGTTACTTTTTTATTATCTAAATCAGCTCTTAACTCCATTATAGTTTTCATCTATCCACCACCTTAGGTACTTTTACTTGATTATTTTCTACTTCTTTAGAATTAGCTAATACATCTTCAACACTTAAACAATCCATAGCTTCATCACTTCTTAATGAAGCATGATATATTTCGTATGGGAATGTCATTGGTTCTATTTCTTCAATGCCATCTATTTCACCAATTAAAGCCAT
Organism: uncultured Bacilli bacterium; assembly: GCA_947624635.1. Taxonomy (GTDB): domain Bacteria; phylum Bacillota_I; class Bacilli_A; order RF39; family UBA660; genus SIG205. The sequence continues at coordinate 4,940 of CANQLF010000043.1, forward strand.
ATGTTTTTCTACGGTTTCAAACTCTTTTAATGTTCTTTCATAACCTTCACTATCCATGTCAAACATAAGCCTTGATGCATAATCTTTTAAATCGTCTATTGTTACCATAAAACACTACCTTTCTTTTTTTCTACACATATTAGTATACCATTAATAACTTGTTTCGTGGCAAAAAAATATAATATTTTAAATAAAATATAGACATCAACTGATATCTATATTCTATTATTTTAAATTTTTCTTTTTCTTAACTGTTTCTAAAAATAAATGATGTGTATCTTTATAAGTTAAATTATCCGGTTCATCATCAAAGAATCCTATTTCTTCCATTTCAAAATTTGGAATTTTTTCAAATTTTTTAATTTCTGCGTAATATAAAAGCCCATATGAGGAAATCGAATAAAGACAAATTGGCTCTATATCTAAATCTATCGCACCCGTTTCTTCATACATTTCTCTTTTGGCTGCTTCAAGCCATGTTTCACCTTGTTCTATATGACCTCCAGGTATTTCCCAAGTTTTCTTAACTTTGTGTTTTGCATAAACCCATTTATCCTTATACCTTGATACACACACTACTCTAGTTAGAACGCTATCATCTACTG
>CANQLF010000044.1 GCA_947624635.1 uncultured Bacilli bacterium
ACGAACATCGACTGCCGTCCCTCACAGAACCGTACATGCGACTTTCCCGCATACGGCTCTTGATGATAACCTGGATGTATTTCTACATCCACTCAAAGTACTCTTTTCTAAATATGACTTTCTACTTCTGGAATTATTCTTATATTAGATATAAAAGTTATAAACATATTATCCAATATAATCTTAACTTACCCCCCCCAATTGTCAAGAGTTTTCCACAATTTTATTTTATTATTTTTGTTATCAATTTGAATCTTTACATTATCATTGTATCAAATTGTTGACGCAAAGTCCATAAAAGAAGATCAAATAGATAAAATTTATAAATCCTAATCATCAATTAATGATTCTAAATTTACATTTCTTGTATGTATTATAGGTTCCCAATTTATATTTTTTCTAAATAAACATATTAAATTAATAGGTATCCAACTTATTAGAAATACTGGAAATAATAAAATGCCAATTAATATTTTATTAACATTTTTCTTACTTAATATTACTACTAGAGTGCTTAGTATAATACTTATTAAATAAGAAATTATAAAGAATAATTCATTAAATGCAAAAAGGTATGAGAATATATCGTATAATTTAATACCTAATATGGAATATATAAATAAAAGTAAAAATACCAAACTACCTATTAATTGAATAAAAGGTGCGAGAAAAAATAGTAACATATCTAAACATGAAATATTTTTTGTTTTAATAAAATTTAAAAATAGTTTTTTTCCATATGCAAATAAACATTGATATGTACCGGTAGTCCATCGCATTCTTTGTTTTACTGAGGATGTAAAACTAAGAGGTTGTTCATCATAAGTTATTGCATCACTAACATAAGCAATCTTTTTATTATTTAATGCAGCTTGTGCGGTAAGTTCCATATCTTCAGTCATAGTTACTGTATTAAATGGATATTTCTTAATATAATTATCACTTATCATAAAACCTGTTCCATTTATCGAACATGATAAATTCATATTCATTCTAGATTTATTAAAAAATATATTTTGCCCCCAATAATACAATGAATAACTACCACATATCCAATTATCACTTGGATTTTTACTATCTCTAAATCCTTGAGCTAAATCATACCCTTCTATTAATACATCATTCATTCTTTTTAAAAACATAGGATGAACGACATTGTCTGCATCAAAAATAACATAACCATCATAATCTTTTTCTTTAGATAATTTACTTAATACAAATTTAAGTACATCCCCCTTACCTTTAATTTCTATATCACATGAGATAATATTTACTTTTTCTTTTATGCAAATATCTAGTGTATTATCAGTACAATTATTTGGAATAACATATATATCATATAAATTTTTAGGATAATTTTGATTTTTCAAACTTGTTATTAAATCTTTAATCACATTAGCTTCATTTCTAGCTGGAATTAAAATAGCTAACTTTTTATTAGCTTTGTGACGTTTAACAATAACTCTATTCTTTTTAAATGCAGGAATAGAAGTTATTAAAAAATATAATCCATAGATAAAAACCGGTATAAATAATACATAATATATAAATTTGTACATAATATACACCCACTTATTTTTATTATGTACAAACACTTAATTATTATAAGTAATAATAACTTTTTAAAAATAATAAAATTAATTATAGAACATTAGGTGATAATATGTCTAAAGAAGAATTTCATACTTTTAATAGTGATATGCATAGTAGTGTTACACCATCACAAGAAGATTATATTGAAATGATTTATAGAATATCCAAAAATAATGGTTATGTAAGAATTTATGAATTATCTAAAATGTTAAATGTTAAACCATCTAGTGTTACTAAGATGGTTCAAAAATTATCTGATTTGGGTTATTTAAAATATCAAAAATATGGAGTAATTGTTTTGGAAAATAAAGGATTAGAATTTGGAAAAAGACTTCTTAATAGACATAATGCAGTAGAAAATTTGCTTAGAATTTTAAAAGTAAATGAAAATAATATTTTATCTGAAACAGAAAAAATAGAACATACAATTAGTGAAGAAACCCTAGATTGTATATGTAGGTTTGTAGAAAAAGAGTTAGATAACTAAAAATTATTCTAACTCTTTACTCATCATCTTCATTATCGTAAGCTATTAATTCTTTTAATTCTTTTTCTGATAATTTAGATAGTATATTTTCATCTCTATGTTCACCATCTATCAAACTATCACTAAGTATTTTCTTTTTATTTTGTAATTCTACAATTCTTTCTTCAATTGTACCTTTACAAATTAACTTGATAACTTCTACTGTATTTTTTTGACCTATTCTATGAGCTCTATCAGTTGCCTGATTTTCAACTTGAGGATTCCACCATAAATCTAAGTGAATAACAACATCTGCACTAGTAAGGTTAAGTCCTGTTCCACCTGCTTTTAACATTATTAAAAATACATTAGTGTCATCGCTATTAAATTTATCAACTAGTTCCATACGCTTTTTAGCAGATAATCCACCTTCTATAACATAGCTTGATATATTGTTATTATTAAATTCTGTTTTAACTATATTTAGAGCTGTTTTAAAACTTGTGAATATTAATATTTTATGTCCATTTTCAATTATGTCTTTTACTAATGATACTAGATTATCTATCTTTGTACTTCCACCTTTATAATTTTCAAACATAATCTTAGGATCTATACATAATTGTCTTAATCTTGTTAAAAGTTGTAATATTTTAAATGATGCTTTTGTAAATCCTTCTTCTTCTATAATCTTATCCATTTCTTCCCTAGTCTTTTTAACTTGTGCCATATAAAGTTTCTTTTGTTCTGGATATAAATCTAGATATATGTTATTTTCTATTTTATCAGGAAGTTCTAATATAACGTCTGATTTTTTTCTTCTTAATATGAATGCTGAAATTTGTTTGTTTAAGTCATCAAATACTTTTAAATCTTCTTTTGTTACATCTTTTACATTATATTTACTTCTAAACTTTGTTAAATTTGATAAATATCCCGGCATAACAAAATCAAATATACTCCATAACTCTAAAACTGAATTTTCAATAGGTGTACCAGATAAAGCTATTTTAGTTGTTGCTTTAACTTCTTTTACTGTTTTAGTTATTTGCGTATTTATATTTTTTATATTTTGAGCTTCATCTATAACACATAAATCAAAATTCATTTCGTTATAAATTTCTTTATCTTGTCTTAAAAGTCCATATGTAGTAATAATTATATTTGTTTTATCTATATTGCTTAAATCTTCTAACCTTTTAGCTTTGTTTTCGGCAATAACTTGATAGTTTAATTCACTACCAAATTTATCAAATTCATTTTGCCAATTATAAACTAGTGATGTTGGTGATACTATCAATATTTTAGCATCCTTTTTTTCTTTTAATATTTGTTTTATAAAATATATTACTTGAATAGATTTACCAAGACCCATTTCATCAGCAAGTATTCCACCTAATCCACATCTATGTAAATTAGTTAACCACTTGACACCAACTACTTGGTAATCTCTTAATATTTCTAAATCTTTTTTAGATAAATCTATTTTTGCATCTTTATATTTTTTAAACTTATCTATTAATTCATCAAACAAATTATTAGTTTCAATTATTCCATACTTTTCATTTCTTAAACTATCTAAGTATATAGCTCTATATTTTGGAATAACACCTTTTCCTTTTTTTAAGTCAGATGAACTTATTTCCATATCGTCTACTAAATTTTGTAATTGTTTTAATTCATCATTTTCTTCAATATCTATGAAATCTCCACTTTTTAATTTATAGTATTTTTTATTTTGTTTCATACTATCAAATATTTTATTTAATTCATCAGTATCTATTCCATCTATATTAAAGTTATAACTCATTATATTATCTTGTCCAATAGAAAATTGTGAAGATACTTTTGTATTTTTAAGTATATTTGTTTCTTTTAATTTTGCAGATGTGTATGTATCATATTTTAGTGTTAACTCTTTTAAATCATTTTCTATAAAATTTCCTATAGAATCAAGTTCATCAATAAAGATCTTTTCATTTTCATTAATAAAATTATATTTTAAAATATCATCCAACACTTCATCTTCATAACTATATTCTCTAAGTACTTTACTATCTTTAGAAAAATAATCTACTATATTTCCATCATAATCAAATTTTAGGTTACATACTACTCTACCAGCAAGTAAATCAAAATATAATTTAGGTATAGGTGTGCTTGATATGACGATATCATCGATATTATCATCTATTTTTAAATTTTGCTTAAATGAAGGTAATATTCCTCTAGTAAATTTTTCTAATGATTCATTTTTTATTACTAATCTATCTAAATTATTATTAAGCATAGTTGATACTATCTTAGAAGTTTTATCATCAATTTTATATACTTTACCTTCAGTATAGACATATTCATTTTTAGTATCTAAAAATCCCATAGGCTTTTTTTCATCTAATTCTAACTTAAATACATATCTACCTTTATCATCTTTAGTTACTTGTGTACTAAAAGGATTTTCTTCTATTATTCCATTTATTATTTTGTTTTCATTCTCAAAATTAAATTTCTTTTCTTTAAGTAAATCTAAAAAGTCTGACATTTCATTTTGTTCTATATTGAAGTGTCTTGCTTCAAAATAATATTCATCATTATATCTTTTATATGCTTTATTAGCAAAGAAATTTATTATTTTTTCATCTTCTTTTAAGAAATATGTAGAATCTTTATCATAAGTAAAGTTTTTACCAAATTTCATTTCTTTTGTTTGACCTTTATAAGCATTTATAAACCCGTTCATTTTATTATTTAAACTATATAATCTATCAGTACCTATTTTTAAATCTACTTGTATAAATCTCTCGCTATAATATCTTTGATAGAATGTCAATGTAATATCTAAAATTATTTGTTTTTTAACTTTTCTTTCTTTTTTTTCTGTATAAAATAAATTTAGAATGTCTTCAGATAAATCTAATTCTAATTCTTCCTTAGTTCTAGTATCTACTTTTTCGGTTAATTTGTCATAATAATTACATAATATTGCGCCTATATGTTTACAACTTCCATGAGATTTAAATTGAGGACAATTGCAATTAATATTTACTATTTCACCATTATAATTACTATCTATGCTAGCTTCATAATATTGGTATGTTCTTTCTGATTCAACTTCAAAATAATGTCTAATTAAATTATTGTTAATTTCAGCATCTTCAATATATTTAACATAATTTTCGTTATAATATAGCCCTTTATAATAATCTTGAGAATCTATAATTCTACATATATCTGTTTTATGTGAAATTGCTGTTCTATTCATTTAGCACACCTCTTTTAACTGACTATGGTCTATTATATTTTAAATAAAGTATTATGTCAATATAGTATTCTCTCCTTTTATGCACATTTGCGACTTTTAAATGAAAATGTTACATTAAATGAAATGAATTTTAAGTAAAAATGTTACAAAAGAAAATTGAAAA
>CANQLF010000045.1 GCA_947624635.1 uncultured Bacilli bacterium
CAAAAATATCTCAAAAATTTATTTTTGGGATATTTTTAATATTAGGTTGCGGACTAAGTCCTCGGCATGATATAATTGGTATCAGGAAGTGAGTTATGAATAATATTTATAATTATACAATAGAAAAATTAGAAAAATACTTTATAGATAAAGGGGATAGAAAGTTTAGAGCTCATCAGATTTATGAATGGCTTTATAGAAAAAGAATAGATGATATAGATAAGATGAGTAATCTAAAAAAAGAAGTAATAGAAAATGTTAAAGAAGATTTTACAATAGATAAAATAAAAATAGTTGATATAAGAAAAGGTAAGGATGTAGTAAAATATTTATTTGAACTTATAGATGGAAACTATATTGAAGCAGTATTAATGAAACATGATTATGGAAATAGCTTGTGTGTATCAAGTGAAGTAGGGTGCAACATGGGGTGTAAATTTTGTGAAAGTGGAAGACTTAAAAAAATAAGAAATTTAGAAACATATGAAATGGTACAACAAATATTAATTGTAGAAAAAGAAGAAAATATAAGAATAAGTCATGTTGTATTAATGGGAATAGGTGAACCATTTGATAATTATAATAACATAATAGATTTTATAAAAATAATTAATTATCCAAAAGGAATAGCTCTAGGAGCTAGACATATAACAGTATCTACATGTGGATTAATTAAACAAATAGAAAAGTTTACTAAAGAAAATTTACAAGTTAATCTAGCAATTAGTCTTCATGCACCTAATGATGAATTAAGAAGTGAATTAATGCCTATTAATAAAGCTAACAGCTTAGATAAATTAATGGAAGTTATAAAAGAATATATAAATATTAATAATAGAAGAGTAACTTTTGAATATATTATGTTAGATAATGTAAATGATACAGTAGAATGTGCGAAAGAATTATGTCATTTGTTAAAAGGATTAAACTGTTATGTTAATTTAATACCATATAATGAAACAGAAAATAATGAATTTAAACGCAGTAATATTAACAAAATTAATAGATTTTATGATATACTAAAGAAGAATAAGATAAATGTAACAATAAGAAGGGAATTTGGCTCTTTGATTGATGCAGCATGTGGACAGCTTAGAGCAAAAAAGGAGAGAGTATAATGAAAAGTTTTTACTTAACGGATTCGGGTAAAGTAAGAGATCACAATGAAGACAGTGTAATAATTGTTAAGAATAAAAGTGGAGAGGTATTAATGGCAGTAGCTGATGGTATGGGTGGTCATAAAGCTGGTGAAGTTGCTTCAAATATCGCAATTAGTCATTTGGGAAAAAGGTTTTCTGATATATCAAGTGTAGGAATAAAACAAGATGCAATTAATTGGCTTAAAGATACAGTTAATGAAGTAAATGCATTAATATTTAAATATACCAATGAGCACACTGAAAGCACAGGAATGGGTACTACTTTAGTATGTGCTTTGATAACTAATGATTTTGTTTTAATGGGGAATATAGGTGACAGTTCAGGTTTTGTTGTAAAATCAGGTAAAATGCATAAAATAACACAGGATCATACATTGGTTAACTTACTTGTTAAATCTGGAGAATTAACAGAAGAAGAAGCAGAACATCACCCAAAGAAAAATGTACTTATGAAAGCTTTAGGCGCAAACGAAATAGTAGAACTTGATATCTTTGATGTAGAAACAGCTTTAGATGGAATATTTTTATGTAGTGATGGATTAACCAATATGCTTACAGTTGAACAAATAGAAAAAGTATTAAACGATGAAGAATTAGAAATAGAAGACAAAATAATAAAACTAATTAGAAAAAGTAATGCTAGAGGCGGATTAGACAACATATCGATTGCATATCTTGAAAAAGAAAGTGGTGACGAGTTGTGATAATTAAGGGGCAAAAAATTAATGATAGATACCAAATCATTAAAACAATTGGCGAAGGTGGAATGGCTAATGTATATTTAGCTTACGATACTATATTAGATAGAAATGTAGCTTTGAAAGTATTAAGAGGAGATTTATCTAACGATGAAAAATTTGTTAGAAGATTTCAAAGAGAAGCACTTTCTGCAAGTAGTCTTTCTCATCCTAATATTGTAGAAATGTACGATGTAGGAGAAGATGATGGACAATACTATATAGTAATGGAATATGTAGAAGGTAAAACATTAAAACAACTTATCAAAAAACGTGGCGCATTAACACTAAACGAAGTAATAGATATAATGTTACAACTAACAGATGGAATTGCGCATGCGCATGATTCATACATAATCCATAGAGATATAAAACCACAAAACATAATGATAATGGAAAATGGACTTGTAAAAATAACTGACTTTGGTATAGCAATGGCACTTAATTCAACACAACTTACACAAACTAATTCAGTTATGGGTTCAGTTCATTATCTTCCACCAGAACAAGCAAATGGAAAAGGTGCGAGTGTTAAGTGCGATATATATTCACTTGGAATATTGATGTTCGAATTATTAACTGGATCAATTCCTTTCAAGGGTGAAAACGCAGTTGAAATAGCTTTAAAACAAATGAAAGAACCACTTCCAGATGTTACATTAATAAATCCTGAAATACCTCAATCAATTGAAAATATACTTCTTAGAGCAACAGCTAAAAATCCAAAAAACAGATATAACGATGCAAGAGAAATGCATCAAGATTTAGAAACAGCTTTAGATGAAGAACGAGCACACGAAAAAAGAGTTGTATATGAGTATCCTGAAAACGACTTAGATGATACAAAAATAATGGAAAAAATAAGTGACTTTAAAAACCTTGATTCAGAAAGTGAAGACTTAGCTTCAAAAATAGATGATGAAGATGTTAAGGAAAAGAAAAAAGGTAAAATTGCAATAATTATTTCAAGCATTATAATAGGAATATTACTTATTGCAATAGTCGCATACTTCGTATTTGTATCTAAAGATAATAAAGCTATAAAAATACCTGATGTAACAGATATGACAGTAGTAGATGCAGAAGAAGAATTAGAAAAACTAGGTTTTGAAGTAGCATTAGAAACAGAAAAAATAGACGATGATGAAATAGAAAAAGGTAGAGTAGTTAAAACAGAACCAGAAATAGGAAGAACTGTAAAAAAAGGAACTAAAATAACACTATACGAATCAACTGGTACAGCAGATATAGAAATGGAAGATTATACAGGTAAAAATTATTTAGAAGTAAAAGTATTACTAGAAGAAGTTAAAAAGTTAAAAGTAGCAATAGAGAAGAAAAGTGTAGAAAATGTTACTGCAGAACAAGAAAATATAATAGTAGATCAAAATCCTAAAGCAGGTACAAAAGTATCAGAAGGTTCAACAGTAACACTATATATTCCTAATATGAATTACTATCCAGATATGGTAGGAGAAAAATGGACTTTAGATGATGTAAAAGAATTCGCAACCAAATACAATTTAAATTTAAAAGTTGTAGAAAAAGAATCAACAACAGTAGATCCTGGAATAGTTATTTGGCAAAGTAGGAGAAGTGGTTCAGTAATAGCTGAAGGTGCAAGCTTTGAAGTAAATATTTCTAAAGCTCCAGAAGTAAAAGAACCAGAAACAAATAATAATCAAAATCCAAGTGGAAATACTCCTAATACAGGAAGTACTGACAATAATGGAAATGATAAAAATCAAACAAGCGATAATCCCCAAACAAATACTCAAGGTAATGGATAAGAATGAATGCAATAATAGTAAAATCGTTAAGTGATATATACACAGTAAAATATAATAATGAATTAATAGAATGCAAAGCTAGAGGTGTATTTAGAAATAAAAATATTACACCTCTAGTTGGGGATAAAGTTGAAGTAGATTTAGATAAAAAAATTATTACAGACATATTAGAAAGAAAAAACTCGCTTATTAGACCACCACTAGCTAATATAGATCAAGTTATGATTATAACTAGTGTTAAAAAGCCAGATTACTCTGATAACCTACTTGATAAAATGATTACAATGTTAGAATATAATAACATAACTCCAATTATTTGTTTTACTAAACTTGATTTATGTAATAAATTAGAAATAAAAAAAATAAATAATATAATTAAATATTATAAAAAAATAGGATATAAAGTATATAAAAATACTGAAATAAGAAAGATTAAAAAAGTATTTAAAAATAAATTAACAGTATTTTCTGGACAAAGTGGTGCAGGTAAATCTACATTACTAAACAAACTAGATAAAAATTTAGAACTTAAAACAGCTGAGATATCAAACGCATTAAATAGGGGAAAACATACAACAAGACATGTAGAATTATTTGAAGTATATAATGGTTTAGTTGCAGATACTCCAGGTTTTTCTTCATTTGATTTAAAAGATATAAAAAAAGAAGAGTTACAAAATTTATTTATCGATATTAAAAAATATAAAGATACATGTGAATATAAAGATTGTTCACATATTAATGAAAAAGAATGTAATATAATAAAATTAGTTAAAGAAGGCATTATATTAAAGTCAAGATATGATAATTATAAAAAATTCTGGGAAGAAGGAAAGTAAATGGTAAAAATCTCTACATCTATACTTTCTATTAAAGATAACTTAATAGAAAATATTGAAAAGTTAAATAAAACAAATACTGATTATATTCATTATGATATAATGGATGGAAAATTTGTACCTAATACTTCTTTTTCTTTTGATGAAATAACAAATATTAATAATCATGTAACAAAACCATTAGATATACATCTAATGGTATCTGATCCTAAAAGTTATATTGATTTCTTTAAAAATTTTAATCCAGAATTTATAACAATTCATTACGAAATAGATAATTTATTAGAAAATATAAAACTAATAAAAGAAAACAATATCAAAGTAGGAGTTAGTATTAAACCAAATACCAATATAGAAGTATTATATGAAATACTTGATAAGATAGATTTAGTATTAATTATGAGTGTTGAGCCAGGACGTGGAGGTCAAAAATTTATATATAATTCTCTTGATAAAATAAAAACTTTAAGAAAATATATAAATGATAATAAGTTAAATACAGTTATAGAAGTTGATGGTGGAATAAATGATATTACTTCTAAGGAATGTATAAATAGTGGGGTAGATATACTAGTAAGTGGAAGTTTTATAACTAATAATGTTAATTATCAAAAGCAGATAGATTTTTTAAGATAAAAAAATTATATGAAAATTATCTATGTTAAATTTGTATAGTAATCGCTTAAAAATTTTTTCTTATGTAAAAAATATTCAAGCGATTATTTAATTGTTGTAAAAATAGTGCTGGTGTGGTAAATTAAACATAGAATAGAGATTTTAATATATTTTATTTTTCAAATCTATAATTATATGATAAAATATGTATAGGGATTCAAATTGATAACAAAAACTGTTGA
>CANQLF010000046.1 GCA_947624635.1 uncultured Bacilli bacterium
TCATATTTCTGAGTTGTCCCTCCACTTAATATTGTTTGTTTGTCCTGATTATCTTTATATGCTAGTAAATCAACACAGTAGGCATAATCATAATATAAAAGAAATTGATTAAATTCATAAGGTAACTGGTATTTGTCTTTAGCTGCTTTATATTTTTCTTCTAATAATTTGAGTCCAACATTATTTTTATATAAATAATTAATGGAAACAAAATAATCTTTAGGAACTTCTAAAATAATACCAATTTTTGTTAATAAATTATCATACATTTCATAATTGTGTAATTTTGAAACAACAACCCCACCGCTAGCCATTCTCAAGTTTTCAGAAGAAATTTCTCTTTCTTCAAATTTTAAACCATGTATTTCTTCATATATTTCTTCCGCAAAATATTGAGTTTGTGCTTCCATAATCAACCTACCAATATTACTTAATTGATTAATTCCCACTTTATTATTTTCAGGATTAGTTTGAACAGCATGATGTAATTCGTGATATACAATGATTTCTCTTAAAGGTTCCTCCAAATTACTTCTAATAAATATGGTTTTACTTTCTGGATCTCTAAATCCTTTTACATCTCCACCATTTTCTTTATAAATTCTATGATTTTTATCATAATATTCTATTTTACTAGCAAATAATAGTGCATTATCTATCAAACTTTCTAAATTTATCTCTGTTGGAATGACATTTTTTTTAATTGCCACAAAAAAATAGTTTGAAAAAAATTTTAAAGTTGCATTATCTATATCATTTTTTTTACTTTTAATTAAATTCATAATTGTTTCATATGTCATCATATCACTCCTAAATATATTTTATCGTATTCATTTTTATATAAATATTCGTCGAATAGATTCACCAATGGTGTAAGCGTCGTAGATATCTAAAACGCTTGCATAGTTAGAAATGATATAAACATCACTCACACTAAAATTATATCATCATTTTATCTATTCGATATATTTATCTTAATTTTAATATAAAATTATTCCAATTATCAGCAACAACATCAAAAGTATTTATCTCATGATTATAAATAACTATTCTGTTTGTTTCTCTTTCAAAACATAAAGTATCACCAAATTCTAATTCTGCAAATGGGACAAGTTTATCTTTTAATTCGGAATCAAAACTTTGAAATTTTAAAATATAAGTTTTGCTATTAGGATCCATAGAATAGAAATATCGTACTAATTTTTCGGTTCCATTTGATAGTACTAAAATATTTTTTTCGGGTTTTAACATAGAATTATTTAATAAATATTTCTTATAATCTTCTACAAAAGTATAATTAATTTCTTTTTCAACGTCGCTGATATATTGTAATATTTCAGAGTCTAATTTTTCTATTTTGTTATCAATAATTTTTAAAAATCTTTCTACTTCTTCGTTTGATACTTTTAATTCCTTTAATTTAGCTTGATCTTTATTAGTTAATGCTTCTTTTATTTGTTTATTTCTATTATTTCCCATCCTCTTTTTCTCCTTTGTACAGTATAATTATTATTGTTTTTTATTTTTAACAAATTACATCACTCTTTTTCCATTGTGTTCAATATTTTCAATAATTTCTGTTTCTTTTGGACTGTCATCAAATAAACTATCATCAATGCCAATCTCTCTCATTCTTCTTTTATAAATCATTTCTCGAAATTGTTGTTCTATAATTTGTTGTCTTTCAGGTTCCGATTCATCATATTCATATTTTTCCTTTATCATTTCCCATTCTTGATCTTCTTTTGTTTTGTTTTCATGAACAGAAGTATTAGTCTGTGCCTGTTCTTTTTGATATTGATTATCTTTATTTCGACGAAAAAGTACCATAGACATAAGGCTATCTAATCTTTTTTCTTGTTTGTCAAACTTACTTGTTACATAAGGTGTTTCTTCTTGCTTTTTTCTTTCTTTAAATGCGACTTTTTCTTGCATATTCTTTATTTTATCATTCCTTAAAATCTCAATAATGGAATCAATATTTGTTGCTTGCCCTTTTAAACCGTTTATATATTTTATTGTTTGAAAATCAATATCTAATTCATTTTGCTTAAATATCTTCGCTGTTAAATACTTTGTCATACCATCCACATCATTTGTGATTAAACTATCTTCATTAATATACTTTAAACCATTTTTTCCATAAATAGATTTTAAAATATTTAGTTCATCTCTCCCAAAAGCATTTCTTTTCATTGGTGATATTCTTTCCATAGCATTAGCAAATGTTTCTAGTCTATATTTGCGCATTTCTAATTTTTGCTTGACTTGTTCTGAGATATTTTCAGTTCTTAACAAATCAATATCTTCTGCATCATGCAAAATATCTGCGCCAATCCTAACACGATATAATGTATAGTTATTAGCAGGAACAATATCTGCTATCCATTCATCACCTTGAAAACCATTATTGTAATGACCCTTTAATTGGTCTGAAATAAAAGGTTTTCTTATATCTAATCCATTTGTATTAATTTGGTATATTACAGCAACAGATGGTATCATTATTCGTTCATTATAAATTGATAAATTATTATGAATTGGTATCCCATCATGATGTAAATCACCATACGCCGATGTTACCATACTTAAATTATCAGACATATAAACACCATACTCATTTCCATCAGTAACAGTTTTTCTACCATATTTGTCAATAATTGGAGCATAGTTAACTTTTAAATCAACACCCAAAAATTCAAAATTTTGTAAACTATTATAATCAATTTTTAGTCCTCTATATAATACATTCGGTTTATTCTCCATTTCACACCACATACTTTCTATTTGATTATATCATGCCGAGGACTTAGTGCACAATCTAATACTAAAAATATCTCAAAAATAAATTCTTTAGCCATTTCTACTTCCCATAAAATGTATTGCTTTTGAAGAAATTATTTACCTACTATATTAGTAATACTGTAGCTGTTGTCGAGAAAACATATTATATATTCCCTGAAAAAAATCTCATACAATCAAGGTATTAAATGAACTAAACTCTTGAAACATAAGGTGTAAATAATAGGTAATATAATAAAAACCCTTATAAAATAAGGGAATTAATCAATCTGGTGCCTGTGGAGAGACTTGAACTCTCACGGTATTTCTACCAATGGATTTTGAGTCCATCACGTCTACCAATTCCATCACACAGGCAAGTTACACCAAAAATTATAACATAAATAAACAATTTTTAATACTATATTTTTAAAACTTAAATATATTAATAATAACTTCATATAATTTAATATGGATAATCAAGAATTATATGAAAGATTAAAACAACTTAAAATAGAAGATTTTATATGGATAATTTATATTGGAATAATAATATTAAGTTTATATTCTAATGTATTAGAAAGAAAATATTTTATTAATAATGATATAAATAGTAAAGAAAAATATAGAAATATAAATATAATTATATTTTCAATATTAATTGTAGTTTATTTGTATTTTGTAAAAGATGCTTATGATAGTTTTAAAAAACTTAATAAATATGATTCAGAAAAGAAGAAAAACTTAACTCTACTATCTTTAATAGGTGCGGTGTTAATTGCGATAAGTGGATTTATATTTTTATATATTTCAATTGTAGATGAGAATATAGATGTAGAAATTGCGTTTGCATAAAGAAAGAGGAAGATATATGATACCTAATATTCCTCCTAAACTTTTTTCAGCTAGTGCGATAGTTGTAGGATATTTATTAATAGATGATATGACTGCTAATGAACAAAATGCTTTAGGTAACTGGCTTATGTTAGTTGCACAAGTATTATCTACTAATGCTTTTTATAGAGCGGTAATGCAAGAACGTGGATTAGAACCAAAAGGTTCAACTGAAACAGGAAGAAATAATGCAGATACATTTGCTAATTCTATTAATAATAGTGATCATGAAGAAACTTTAAATATGTTAGAGAAAATGGTTAGAGCAATGCAACAAGAAATTGATGAAATAAAAAGAAACCTATAAAGGATCTCTATTGGATTCAAATAAATCTAGTTCAATATCAGCATCTTCTACTTCATTTAATTCTGGTAAATCTTCTATAGAAGATAAACCAAAATAATCTAGAAAATCACTAGTTGTTTTATATAGTGTAGGTCTTCCTGGCAAATCTGATTTACCTGCTTCTTTTATTAATCCTTTTGCCAAAAGTTTTCTTACTACATAACTTGTACTAACTCCTCTTAATTCATCTATTTCAACACGAGTTATAGGTTCATTGTACGCTATTATAGCAAGTGTTTCTAAAGCAGCTTGACTAAGCATGTTATTTTCTGTATTTTGAAGTAATTTTTCATAATAATCTTTATGTTCTTTTTTTGTAGTAAGTTTAAAAGTATCTCCTAAAAAATTAATAGTTATTCCCCTATTATCACTTTCGTAAACCTTTCTTAAATTCATAACTAATTCTTTAGATTTATCAATATCGATTTCTAATATATCAGAAATTTGATTTAACGATAGTCCATCATCGCCAACTACAAATAAAAGTCCTTCTAATATTGCCTCATAATTCATTTCCTTCACTCCTCAAGCTAATTATAATGTTATCAAAATTCTTATCTTGTAAAATATTTACTTCTTCTTTTTTAACCATTTCTAGTATAGATAAAAATGTTACTACAACATAAAGAACATTTACAATATCGAATAATTCTTCAAAATTTACTTTCTTTTTAGTTTTTAAAATATCCCTTATCTTAACACATCTATCATGTACACTTAACTCTTTTTTAGTTACTGTAGTATTAAGCGGTTTTTCTTCTTTTTTTCTTTCTAAATATTTTTGAAATGCTTCTATAAGTAAATTAACATCCATATGAACATCATTATTATTTTCTATTTTTATATCTAACTTACTAGGTGTTTTAGTATATATCTTTCCTCTTTCAACTTCTTTTTCTCTAAATTTTTCAGTAACTTCTTTATACTTTTGATATTCTATTAATCTATTAATTAAATCTTCTCTATCATCTATCTCTTCTTCATCATTATCACTTTTATTTTTAGGAAGTAATACTCTAGATTTCATTTCTATAAGTTCAGCTGCCATAACTAAATATTCACTTGCAATAGATAAATTTAATTCTTCTACTTTTTTAATATAATCTAAATATTGTTTAGTTATATCTTCTATTTTAATATCATATATATCTATATTAGATTCCTTAATTAAATGAAGTAATAAATCTAATGGTCCAGAAAACTCATCTAGTGAAACAATATAATCCATCAAACCACCTAATTTCTATGTTTAATACAAATAAATTATATCATGCCGAGGACTTAGTCCGCAACCTAATATTAAAAATATCCCAAAAATAAATTTTTGAGATATTTTTG
>CANQLF010000047.1 GCA_947624635.1 uncultured Bacilli bacterium
CTTGATAATAGAATATTCCACTAATTAATACACCAAAGAATGTTCCACCTACAACTCCTTCCCAAGTTTTCTTAGGTGATACATCTGGTAATAATTTAGTTTTACCAATATAATATCCTGTTATATAAGCAAATGTATCTGTCATAGTTGTAATTAATACTAAGAATAATAGATATAAAACACTATAATTTCTAATTAATATTAGTAAGTTAAATGCTGTTCCTAAAAAGAATAATATTCCTATTAAATACATTGCATCATTAATACTATATTTATCTTTATCATGATAAATGATTAATGGTATTAAAATTAAGAATAAAGTTATCGAAACAAATTTATAATCTAGTACATATTCAAATATATTAGAATTATTATTAGTTAGTATTAATCCTGTTAATACAAGATATGTGAGTAATTTCATAAAAAATGGAAATTCTTTTTTAGTCTCTCTTATATCTAACATTTCTTTTAAAGCTAAAAGTCCAATTATCAGTGAAGCTATTATAAATGGTTTTCCCCCTATAATACTTATTGGTATTACTATTAATAACATTATTATCGCACTTATTACTCTCTTTTTCATTAAATATCATCCTCCTTGTATATATTTATCTAATAAGGGCAAGCCCTATTTTCATCATTATTAAAAATTCTAGCAATAGCAAATGCATCGATACCAGCTACTTCATGATCACCATCCATATCTCCGTATTTTTCTAAAGAATCTTTATATTCTGGTTCAACTGTTCCAAATACAACATATTGCTGTACAATATATGCATCTGTCATATCAACTATCCCATCTCGATTTACATCACCTTTTTCTTGACATGGAACACAATTATTTTCCCCACCAGACATGTATGTATAAGTATATTTACCACCATTATTTTTAACCTTTATATAACCATATATATCATTGCTTTTGTCATCTTTAAATTCATCCAAATATCCTTCTTCTACCAAATTTTTTTGAATACATATATTATATTTAGTTAATTCTTCTGTTACAAAAATCTTATTATTCTCATCATAATACCCATACCTATAATCTAAATTATTCTGATAATACATTTTAGCAGTATTTATAAGCATAGTTTCTTGAGTTTTATCTATATCGCCTTTTGCATTTCCTAGCGAATTAACTATAATACCACCTGCTACTACAGATATAATACTAAGTACAGCTATTACAGCTAAAAGTTCAACTAGTGTAAAGCCATTTATTTTTTTATACAATATTATCACCTATCCTCGAGCAAATTATCCTAATAAAATTATATAAAAAAAAGATGAAAATCACAATAGATAATATTAAAAATCTGAAAGAAATTTATAATTAAAAGAAAAAAGATTAAAATGAATCAATATCAATTTTAATCTTTTTATTTCCATTTAAATAACCACTTGCTTGAACTATGGTTCTAATAGCTTTAGCAGTTTTTCCTTCTTTTCCGATTAAAGCACCCATATCATCATTATCTACCATAACTTGAATATGATGAAAATCTTCTTCTTCAGTTTCAAATTCTTTTACAGAAACCATATCAGGATTTTTAACAAGTGCTTTAACTAGTTCTTCAGTTAATTTTACAAAATCCATTATTTACCTCTTTTTTGTTCATGAAATTTTTTCATGACACCTGTTTTACTTAATAAATTTTTAACAGTATCAGTTGGCATTGCACCAGTATTAAGCCATTTTAAAGCTTTTTCTTCATCTACTTTAATTTCTACGGGATCGGTAATTGGATTATAATATCCTATTTCTTCTATAACAATTCCATCTCTTTTATTTCTTGAATCAGATGCAACTATTCTATAGAAAGGTCTTTTTTTAGCTCCCATTCTTTTAAGTCTTAATTTAACCATTGTTATTTCCTCCTTTTTTCTACAAGTATTATAACAAACAAAAATAAAAGTGTCAACATTTTTTGGTTGACACTTAATTATATGAATTTTTCCTCTACATTATCATCGATTTCTTTTTCAATTTTTTCATCGACTTCATCTTCTATAATATCCCATGGTTCTTCATCATCTTCTATAGCTATTTTCATTTTTGTTTCTCCTATTATTTCTATTCCAAGTTCTTTTTCAATTGTATAATTTATTTCACCATTATTTATTGTAACATTTGAACAAGTTGGTTGTTTTAGACTTCTTACAATTATACTATTATTAGATGAAAGATTAGCATCTTCTCTTTTTCTAACACTAACTAATTCGCTATATTCTTGTTTTTTAGTAACAACACTTGTTTTACTATTATTATCGTAAGAATACCAAATATTTACATCATAACTACCATCTATTGCGATTTTTCCATTGGTTTCGTATCCTTTAAATTGATGATTAATAACCCAACAACCAAGTACAGTAGTAGGTTCAACTTCTGTAGTTAAAGTGTAATTATCTTTGAAATATTTTTTTCCTTTTCCTAAAATAGCTTTGGTAACAATTTCTTTGTATGCTGCCACAGTAATCCCCCCTCACTTTAATTTATGCTTAATACACAAAAAAGTGCCTAAAATTTTTAGACACTTTTCTCTAATACTTTTACTTCCCCATTTAAACTCCATGTTTTAACTTCTGTTATTTTAACATCTATTATTTTACCTATATATTTTTTATCGGCTTTTATATTTACTAATTTATTTGTATCAGTATATCCCATAAACATATTATTATCTTTTTCACTTACGCCTTCTATTAATACAGGTACAATTTTATCTTTTAGTTTTTCATTACTTTCTTTTGCATATTTATTAATTAATTCATTTAATTTATCAAGTCTTTCACTTTTTTCTTCCATAGAACTTTTATCTTCTAATTTAGCAGCAGGTGTTCCTACTCTTGGCGAATAGATAAAAGTGTATGCTAGATCAAACTTACAAGTATTAACTAAATCTAGTGTTTCATTAAAATCACTTTCTTCTTCACTTGGAAAACCTACTATAATATCTGTAGTTATACTTACATTTTTAATTTTATCTTTTATTTTATTGAATAATTTTAAGTATTCTTCTTTAGTATATCTTCTACCCATTAATTTTAATATTTTATTACTACCTGATTGTACTGGTAAATGTATAAAAGGCATTATATTATCATATTTAGCTATTATATCTATCATTTTATCAGTAAAATCCCATGGATGACTTGTTACAAATTTAATTCTAGGAACACTAGTTTTCGCAACATCTTCTAACAAATTTTCCATTCCATAATCATCATATAAATCTTTACCATAAGCATTTACATTTTGACCAAGTAAAGTTATTTCCATAACTCCATCATCTTTTAATTTTTTAACTTCATTAATAATATCTTCTTTTTTTCTACTTCTTTGCTTTCCCCTAGTATAAGGAACTATACAATATGTACAAAATTTATCACAACCATACATTATATTTACATAAGCTTTATATTTATTTTCTCTTTTATACGGTATATTTTCTATTATATCTCCTTCTATACTAAATACTTCCATTTCTTGTTTTTTATTTTTAATTGCTTCCATTATTAAATTTGGAAGTCTATGTATATTATGAGTACCAAATACTATATCTACCCATTTACATTTTTTCTTTAACTCACTAGCTACTACTTCTTCTTGTGCCATACATCCACAAACACCAACTATAATATCTTTTTTAGATTCTTTCAAATGTTTAATTCTACCAAGCATTCCAAATACTTTATTATGAGCATTTTCTCTTATCGCACATGTATTTAAAAGAATGATATCAGCATCCATCATATCATCTGTTCTTTCATATAACATATCTTCAAGTATCGCACTTAAATTTTCGGAATCATGTTCATTCATCTGACAACCATAAGTTTTAATATAGTATTTTTTATTTTTACCTATTTTCATATTTTCATCTATTTTATATTCATCATATAAAAATTTACTTTTTTTATCTGTTCTTTTCTTTGCTTCTAACATATCCGGTAAAATCATCTTAATCACTCGTTTCTAAACAAGAACTATTATATCATACGACAATTAATTTGTCTTTAAATTTTTAAGTAATTATTAAGCCTCCTTATGGAAGATGCCTGTATTATTCACCTTACATGGGAGTTAGAAAATCCACCAGTTGTCACCGGTGGATTTTTAATTTAAATTAAATATTATTCTTCAGGTCCAATTACGTAAGATCCATATTGTGATGCTATTGTTCTTCCATAATATATAATACTACCTAGTTTAGTTCCTGATTTTATTGTTATTACTGGTAATGTATAAGTAAGTTCCGAATTTAAATTATGTGACATTATAGATCCAGAGGAAATACGAGCTACACTATTTTCTGAAGTTGCTGTCATAAGTACTGTATTGTTAATATATGGAACATTGAAAGTTGTCATTTTATTAAATAATCCACCAGCTAGAACAGCTTCATCAGCAGTTGGTAATCCTATAAATGCTCTTACTATATGATTCTCACTACATTCTAGCGTTGGTTCTGGAACATCTTTATTTAATCTTTCTCTTACTTTTTCTCCATCTGTATCATTACAAAACTCTGTTTCTTGTATCATTTCCTTTTCATCATCACTAAATGTCTTATCATACCATTCTTCTAAAACTTTTTTTACATTACTTTCTGAATATTTTGTACTTCCTGTTTCACTATATTTAATAGGATTTTCAAATTCATCTATATAATAGCGATAACTTTCATTTAATATCAAAGTTACACTATCATCAGCATTTATTCTCAATATTTTCCATCCAATTGGCAATCCTGCATAAACGCCATCTTTTACTTTTCCGAAAAATACATAAAACTCTGGAGCATATCCCCTAAAGTAATAAATATTTTGATTTTGCATTTTAAAAAGTCCATTATCTTCTAATAAATAATAATAGTCATCTATAGTTCCATTATTATCTTTGTAAGTTGAATAAGTTTTATAGGATGGTTTCCTATTCTTTATCTCAAAATCTTTTTTTATTGCATCTACAAGCGTTTCACCAGCTCTTGATGTTTGATTAGTTGTATTAGCAGTAATTTCTACATCAAATGTTATTCCTTGTAATTGATTTTGCTCTTCTTCTGTATCGGATATATATATGAATAGTACGTAATCTAATGATTGATCTTTTTTTAAGCTTGTGTTATATAGTAGTTTATGTTTATAATCTGGCGTTTCAAAGTCTCCCATTTTTTTTAGATTATAACTTAATAAATTCATAAAGGGACCACTATCATACTTTTTATCTAACAATATATACTTAATATCACTTAAACTGCCACCTTCTAGTTTATTACCATCTTTATCTTCAGTATTTAATTTAAGATTTTTAGCTTGTAAATTTAAGTCAAAATT
>CANQLF010000048.1 GCA_947624635.1 uncultured Bacilli bacterium
TTGATAAATACATAATTACCATCAAAGGCAACATCCCAAGCATTATCAGTTATTTCACTCATAGTATAAGTCCCATTTATAAATTCGCTCATTGCATCTAATGAACTATAACCGGTTAAAGTAAAATCAGTAGATGACATATTTTCTTTTTCACCGTGATTTCTAAACCCATCTGGCATATCATTATTTGATTCAATTTCTGCTTTTTCAATATTATTACCATTTAATCCAACACCATAAGTATAATAATAGCTTTCAATATAATCACTATCGGCAAAAGATTCAATATCATCAATTGTATAAGTTGCGATATTATCAAATTTTTCTCTTGCATCCTCTCTTCCTTCTTTTTGTGACGGATCAAAATCTTTCATCATATTTTCTCTGTTAAATCCAATAGTCACTTCTTTGTCATAAGCATTTTTATAAGAATCAATCAAATCTACTGCAGTATTTTTAATAGCTAGTGTTATGGTACAAGCACAAGCAATAATTAAAATGATAATTCCTATTAAAATATTCCTTCCTTTATTTCTCTTAATTGAAATCCATGCATTTTTTAATATAAACATTATATTCCTCCTTAAAAACAATTTAATTTTATTATTGGATTATTAAAGAAATATTAAAGTGCTTTAAATTTTTATTATTTTTTTCCATGTTAAAAAACAATAGTTATTACACTATTGAAATAAAGTTTTACTTATTTAAAAATTAAATTTAATGCCTTTTTGTTATTTTTAAAGCTTCAATACCACCTTCTTGGTATTTTCTTAACCAACGTCTAACTGTACCCGGATATGTATTAAATTCACGAGCTGTAGGTTTAATACCATATTTTAAAGCATTTTCTACCATAGGATATAATAATTTTTCTTTTTCTTCATCAGTTTTATTAGCAAATAAATCTTCTTCTTTTACGTCGTATAATTTAAAATCTGTAGGCATAAATATCATCTTCTTTCTCATAAATTATAACATTTAAAAACCAACTCATTAAAATATGAGTTGGAAATTGATATTATTTATTTGAAAAAGAAAAAGTGAGACCTAAGTCCCACTTTATATTTATGATTTTATTATTTTGCATAACCATTAGTTTTTAACCAATTAATAACATATTTCATTTTTGCTTCTGTAGTTGCTTTAGGATATTCTGTGTAGTATGCTTCATAGGCTTTAACTAAGTCATCTATTGGTAAAGAATCTATTTCTTTTAAATCAGTTAATTCAATTAATTTATTTTCTATTCTAGTTAATTGACCTTCAATATCTCCAAGTTTACTACTCATTGCACCCATACGGCCAAATAGTGTTCCGTCATCTGTAATATTATCTTTTTTACCGATTAAATTATTAAGATTAGTAACATTATTTTCAATTAGAGTTTTGATCGAATTATTTGTATTATCAAATGCATTTTTAATATTAGTTTCAATCTCTTTTTGAGAATTACCAATTTTTTCAGTAATTTCAGTTGTATTAGTGTCAATTTTTGTACTTAATGAACTTATACTATTATCTAAAATATCAAATCTTTCTGTGATATTTTTTTGATTTTTATCAATATTATTTTCTATTCTTGTTAACATTGTTGATAAATTCTTTTGGTTATTGCTTATAGTTTCTTCTATTCTTGATAATATTGTGTATAATGCTAATTGGTTATCACTCATATTTTTATCAACATTATCGAATCTTTCAGCAATTGCTACTTGATTTTTAGATAAAGTAGATTCAATTCTTGATAATACTGTATTTAAATTTGCTTGATTTTCATTCATTTTTTTATCAATATAATTAAGTCTTAGAGTTAAAGCTGATTGATTAGCATCTAAAATAGATTTTAATTCACTTTGATTACTACTCATATTAGAATCTATATTATTAAGTCTAGTATCTAAAGCTTTTTGATTTTTATCAATGTTATTTTCTACTCTAGTTAAAAAAGTTTTTAATGCTTCTTGATTATTATTTAATGTTTTTTCTATTCTAGTCAATATTGTATATAGTGCTGTTTGATTATCACTCATATTTTTATCAACATTATCGAATCTTTGAGCTAAAGCAGATTGATTATTATCAATAGTTTCTTCAATTTTTTCTAGTACAATTGAAAGTGCTGCTTGATTTGTATCAATAGTATATTCAATTCTAGATAATATTGTGCTTAACGCTAATTGATTATCACTCATGTTTTTATCAACATTATCAAATCTTTCAGCAATTGCTACTTGATTTTTAGATAAAGTAGATTCAATTCTTGATAATATTGTGCTTAACGCTAATTGATTATCACTCATGTTTTTATCAACATTATCAAATCTTTCAGCAAGTGCTAATTGATTTTTAGATAAAGTAGATTCAATTCTTGATAATATTGTGCTTAACGCTAATTGATTATCACTCATGTTTTTATCAACATTATCAAATCTTTCAGCAAGTGCTAATTGATTTGTAGTTAAAGTAGATTCAATTCTTGATAATATTGTGCTTAACGCTAATTGATTATCACTCATATTTTTATCAACATTATCGAATCTTTCAGCAAGTGCTACTTGATTTGTAGCCAAAGTAGATTCAATTCTAGATAATATTGTGTATAATGCTAATTGATTATTATTCATATTTTTATCAACGTTATCGAATCTTTTAGCTATTGCTGCTTGATTTGTATCAATTGTATTTTCCATTCTTTCAAGAATAACAGATGTAGCTTCTTGGTTTTCTATAACTTTATCAAATCTTTTATGAAGATTGGACTCTGCATTAATAATTGATGCACTTAAATTTGTTTCTACATTTATCATCGCATTTATTAGATTTGTTTGTACATTTAATAATGAATTATACAAATTAGATTGAATGTTATTTAATGTAGAAAGTAATTGATTATGGTATATATCCATTTTTTGATCTAATGCATTAAATCTAGCAGTGTATCCATTATATAGATTATTTTGAACATTAACTAGTGAACCATATAAATTTGATTCAACATTAGACATGGCTTTGCTTAAATTATTTTCCACATTGACTAATGAATTATAAAGATTTGTTTGTATGTTATCTAGTGTAACTAATAATTCTTCTTGATTGTTAGCCATATTTTCATCAACTGTATCAAATCTTCCATTTAATACTTTTTGATATTCATCTAAAGTATTGGATAATTCATCGATGCTATCAAGTAATTCAAGTTGATCTTTAACCATATTACTATCGATTTTATTAAATCTTGAAGTATTATTTTCTGCTTCTTTTGAAATTAAATTTAATACTTCTCTAATTCTATTATTGATACTGTAATAATTAGATTCTTCAGTATCTAATACAGAATTAATATCATCTTTTGTATCTGTACTAAGTTTTGCAATTTTACTATCTAAATCATTTGCTTTCTTAGTACCATTTTTTGCAGTTTCACTAATTTTAGAATTTAAATTAGTGATACCATCATTTTGTATATTACATACTTTTACAAGTGTGAATATACCTAGTAATAAAGCTATTGCAGCTAAAACAATAATAACAATATTACTATAATTTAATCTTTCTTCTTTTCCTTTCATACTTCTACTCCTTCTTTTTATTATTTAATCTTAATACTTGTATAAGTATCATGATAAATAATAGGTACATCTTTTAAAGTATTTGAAATTTTTTCTAAGAGTTTTTCTTCTCTTTTTTGGTCATAGACCATAGGTAGTTTTTTATCATCTAATTCATCACGTATTATTATATGTAATGCATAATCAGATTTAACTACATCACTAATATCACCAACGTTTAATTTATTAACTGCTTTTTCTACTTCATCTAGCATTTCTCCATCTTTATAGTAAACGTAATATGGAGGATCTTCTCCTATAGCAGCTTCACTATATTTTTTGATTAAATCATCAAAATTTGCTCCAGATTTTGCTTCTTTTAAGATAGTTTCAGCTAAAGTTTGCTTTTGATTTATCGTAGTAGAATCCAATCCTTTCTTAGTGGATGCATCCACTAATGATAAGACAACCTGTCTTATCATTTTGTAATTATTATAATATTCATCTTTAGCTTCATCTTTTTCTTCTTTAGATAAATCATTACTTTTACCTTCAGTATACATTTCATTATAAATTAGTTTATATAATTTATCAGTTCTAGACATTTTATCATATGCAGCTTCTGTTGTAGAGTTATCTTTTAACATTTTTTTAAATGCCTTTTTACCTCCTAATTCTTGAATGAATTCTTGCTTTTCATTTAAAAGTTCTTCTTCATCTTTTTTAGATAATTTTATCTTATATTCGCTAGCTAACTTTTTAATTACACCTGCAGTTTTAATTTCTTTTACAGTTCTTTCTTTTAAGTACTCTCTCATTGTTATGTTACTTTCTTCATCGACAAGTGTATTTAATGTAGCTTCTGGAAGGTTAGTATTATCTTTTCCAAAATAATTATATTTAACTGAGTATAGATAAATCATAAAATCGCTTTTATTAAAATTATATTTATCTACGGTTATTACAGTTTTATTTGAGAAAGCTATTGATGCAAATATTAATGAGATTGTCATTAATACAATTATTATAGCTATACAAATAGATGTAATTTTATGTGATTTAATTTTGGATGAAATACTGTTAAACATTCTATCCACCCCCATATTTATTCTATTTTTATTATATTCTTTTCTTGTATCTTTCTTTACAGCAGTGGATGTAGTTGTTTTCTTAACTGTTTTTTTAGCACTTACTTTTTTAGTATTACTACTTGTAGTATTCTTTGAAGTTTTTGGTTTATTTATTACTTCATTTTCTTTTTTGGTATTAGCCACAATATCACCCCCTACTCTTAAAAGTGCAGTATAGTACACTTTGATATTAGAAAAGAAATAATGCTTATTATTATAATTTTAAGGTGATAGTTTGTCAATAAATTTTGAAAAAATAAAGTCAAAAAAAAGACAATTTTGGTTAGTATTTACAGCCGATAATAGTAGAAAAGATAAATTTTAAGAAAAAAGATGAAAAATTTATCTTTTTTTATTG
>CANQLF010000049.1 GCA_947624635.1 uncultured Bacilli bacterium
TGTTATTATATCTCCTTGTGAACATTTTAATGTTGGTTCCGGTGGAGTAGTATCCCTTAATCTTGTGTCTACTGCATGATAACTATCACTTCTATCATTGCAGAATTCTGTTTCTTGTATTAGGGTTGCTAACTTTTTATTGCTTTTACATTCTTCACAGTCTTGTTCAGAATTATCAAATGTTTCTTTATACCAATTATCTACTGTTGCTTTAATTTCACTTGGTGTTTCAATTTCACTTTCATCTTTATTTACGTAATCTGAAACAGTTTTTGAATTCCATTGGTGCCAACTATCTCCTATATTGTGTTCTGCTATTAATGTTACACTTTTATCCTCATTTATTCTAATTATTCTCCATATTATTGGTTGTCCTTTAGTTGCTACTGGTGTATCTTTTTCTGAACTACCTTCCAATACTTTGTTTGTTACATCTTTTGTATATTTTCCAAAAGACACATAATTATTCATTTTATATTCAGGATTTATTGTTTCATTTTCTGTACTACCTTTAAAAAAGTATATATCTTCATTATCAAGTTTAAATAATCCTCTATCATCTGAATCAGTTGTAAATTCATAATCTTCTTGTACAGGATTACTAGCTAATATTATATCTGCAAATTTCTCTTCTGGTGCTCTTGTATTTCCATTTATTATTACATCAAATGTTAGTCCTTGTAATTTGTTTTGTTTATCTCCTGTGTCTTCTATATATACATATAATTTATAGTTATGTATATTTCCTTCCGTATTTACTGCTTTTATCTCTTTTTTATTTACTATTGTTTGTTCTTCACTAGGTTTTGTAAAATCTCCTTCTGATACTGGTTCAGTAATATTTATCTCATTTCCAGACGTTACATCATATAATTTATATTTTATATCTTTTAATTCTCCACCTTCTAGTGCTACACTATCTGCATCATTTCCTTCATTTAATGATAGACCATTAGTATTTAACCTTAAAAAATATTTTACATCTATTGTAGAATTATTTGTTACTTTTATTGGTATTTGTACTATATCTGTATTATCATTATTTTTTGTCATATCACTTTTATCCCATGTTGTTGGTTTTATATTTGTTATATGTTCTGCTCCATCAGGTATTTCTACTAACAAATCTACTTTTGCTGTTGTTATTGGTTTTTCAGTTTTAATACTACTTTGTGCGCTAAACCATGCATATGTAGCACCCACTAAAGCTACTACTAATACTAATACTCCTATTACCGCAACTATTACTTTTTTCTTTTTATTTTCTTGTTCCATATAATTTTACTCCTTCTAATTTTTAGTATTAACTTCTTTTAAAAAGTTATCCACTTTTGTCTAGTATAATAATAATTGTCCCCCCCCAATTGTCAAGCCCTATCAACAGTTTTGTGAAAATTTGACATAAATTTTACATCAGTTTGAATCTCTACGCTATAATTAGTTTAACATATCCTTATTATTTTTACAATTGGTTTTCAATTTTATTTGATAATATTTTTTTCTAATATATCTATTATTCCTGATGCCATGACTTGGTAACCTTTATTTGATGGATGAATATCTGCAGGATTTGGAAGATATTCTGGATTTTCTTTGAATATTTCATATACTTCTACAAAGTATGAATTGTATTTGGTTGCTAATTTTTTCATACTGCCATTAAGATTATTAAATTCTGGTTCTAGCTCTCTTGCATATTCGCTAGAATATGCGGCAAGTGGATTATAATATCCTACTATTATTAGATTTTTTTTAAAATATTTTTGTATTATTTGGATAAGTTTTTCTAAATCTTTTAGGGTTTCATCTATACTATTATTTATTAATTCTTTATCATTTAAATCTATATTTAAATTGGTTATTCCTAATTTATTGAAAATATCATTTGCTCCTATTGATATTGTTAAGAGATCTGCTTTTCTAAGTATTGTTTTTATACCTTCACTTTTTCCATCTATTTCTACTTTTTTATTGTTATCTATATCATTTAGTATATCAGTTATTCTATATCCACTTTTAGCATAATCTTTTGTATATGTTTGTAATAGTTTATTTTCACTTAAATAATTAGAAACATAATCAGCATAACTATAACCTATTTGGCCATAAGGATTTTGACCAGCAGCTAGTGAGTCACCTAATGCGACATAATATATTTTTTTATCTACATTTAAAATATAGATTGTGAAAACAAGAACAAATATTGTTAATAAAATTATTATTTTTTTAAGCTTATTCATGAACTTTACCTCCAAGAAAAAACAAAGAATACTCTTTGTTTAATTATATTAGTTAAGTTCTATTTTAGCACCTACATTTGTAAGTTTTTGTATTATTTTCTCGTATCCTCTTAAAAGATGTTCGACATTTGTGATTGTTGTTGTACCATCTGCAATAAGTCCTGCAAGCACTAGGCATGCGCCAGCTCTAAGATCTGTTGCGGCTACTTCACATCCATGTAGTTTTGTTGGTCCTTTTATTGTTGCGATATCTTTATATACACTTATATCTGCACCCATTTTATTTAGATATGCGACATTTTGAAATCTATTTTCGTATATTGTTTCTTCAATATTACTTACTCCCTCACATTGTGTTAGGAGTGTAGTTATAGGTTGTTGTAAGTCTGTAGCAAACCCAGGATAACCTAATGTTTTGATATTTACTACTTTAAATTTATCTGGTCTTGATATTATAAAGTAATCTGTTCCTTCTTCTATATTTACTCCTATATCTTTTAATTTTAAAGTTAAGGCTTCTACGTGTTCAGGTATAACATTTTCTATTTTTAGTTTATCACCTAGAAGTGCGCCTGCAATCATATATGTTCCAGCTTCTATTCTATCTGGTATAACTTCATGGATACAACTGTGTAATTTATTTACTCCTGTTATTCTTATTTCACTTGTCCCAGCTCCTGTTATTTTTGCTCCCATGTTGTTTAAGAATATTGCGACATTAACTACTTCTGGTTCTTTTGCAGCATTTTCTATTACAGTTGTACCTTTTGCTTTAGTTGCGGCTAATATTGTATTTATAGTTGCGCCTACACTTGGCATATCCAAATATACGTTACCACCTATTAATTCATCTGCAGTAATTGTATATTTATCTTTTTCTTCAACTATTTTTGCGCCTAATATTTTAAAAGCTTTTAGTGTTTGATCAATGGGCCTAGCTCCTATCGAACAACCTCCTGGGAAGTGCATTTCTACTTTTTTATATTTACCTAGAAGTGCAGCCATAAAATAATATGAAGCACGTAATTTATTAGAAATTTCTTCTGGTATTTCTTTATTTTCTATATTTGATGAATCTATTACCATTTTTTCGTTCTCAAAATTAACTTTTGCACCTAAAAATGTTAATATTTCAATTAAGGCATTAGTGTCTGATATATTTGGTACATTAAATATAGTGGTTTTTTCATCACATAAAACTGCAGCAGGAATAAGCGCAACTGCACTATTTTTTGCTCCACTAATTGTGATAGTACCAGATAATTTTTGTTTACCATGTATAGTTATCTTTTGCATAAACTACCTTCTTCCATGTCTAAATATTATAACATATAATTATAATTCCTATTATATTTATAGCGTTTTTTTAAACTTTTGTGCCTAATATTTATTGTTTGAACCAAATAAAATTATCTTTTCTTTTATTTTTTCTTGCATTTTATCTTTTCCTGAACTTATTATTTTTCTAGGGTCATATACTTCACTATTATTTTTTATAAATTCTTTTACTTGATTTGCCCATTCTATTTGTAATTCTGTATTTATATTTATCTTTGATATTCCACATTCTATAGCTTTTTTTATTTGTTCATCATGTATTCCTGTTCCACCATGTAATACTAATGGAATATTTATTTTATCTTTTATTTCTTTCATTCTATCAAAATCGAGATTGGGTTCTCTTTTGTATAGGCCATGTACACTACCTAGTGCAGGTGCGACTAAATCAATTCTAGTTTCTTCTACTAATTTTATTACATCACTAACCTTTGCGTAACCAGATTTGTCTGCTACTCCATCTGAACCCATACTTCCTATTTCTGCTTCAACTGTTACATTATATTTTTTAGCATAATCTACTACTTCTTTAGTAAGTTTTATATTTTCATCTAAAGAATAGCTTGATGCATCAATCATTACAGAAGTAAATCCAGCATTTATTGCATCTATACAAGATGAAACGTTTGGTCCATGATCTAGGTGTATACATACAGGAATAGTTATGTTTAAATCTTTAATTAAACCTTTAACTATACTAACTACTGTATTATATCCACCCATATACTTTACCGCACCTATACTTACACCTAAAATAACAGGTGAACGTAATTCTTGGCATTCTTCAAGTATATATTTTGTCCACTCTAAATTGTTTATATTAAAATGTGGAACTGCATAACCTTCATTTTTGGCACGAGTTGTGATTTCTTTAATATTTACTAACACTGTAATCACCCAAGTTAATCATAATATAAAAAAATGAAATATTCAATTTTTATTAAATATTTCCTATTTATTTAATGTAAAGTTTTGTTAATGAAAGAAAAAATATATTCCAAGTAATATAAGTGATATACCGCCTATTATTGTAGTAATAGTACCAAATTGTTCTTTTAATTTTTTACCTAGTTTTACTCCTAGAAATGTGAATGACGCACTTGTAAATGTGAATATTAAAAGTGCTTCAAATATGTTATTCGTTATTAGATTAAGTCCTAAACCAGTTGAAAAAGAATCAAGGCTTACTGAGAATGCAAATATAATTATTCCATACATTGATGTTAAAAGTTTTTTATCTTCTTTTTTAAGTGCACCCACTATCATATCTAATCCTATTAAACAAAATATGATTAATATTA
>CANQLF010000050.1 GCA_947624635.1 uncultured Bacilli bacterium
GGAATAACAAAAGATTATGAATATGGAATATTAACAAATGAAATATATAAAAGTTGGTCTGGTATGAAAGCAAGTGAATATAAAGATTTTAAAGGTATTAGAAAAGAATCTTTAAGAGATAATATGACAGATTTAGAAGTTGCACTCACAGATTTAGGTGAAATTGCCACTCGTGAGCTTGCTAAGGAATATAAACCTTGTGGATTAGAACAAAATAAAGTAATTGCTAAAATGGGTGGAAATACAGCTAAAGTTGCTAGAGATGATTTAGAAAAGAAATTAAAAAAATCGGTGGTTACGAATGAAAATAAATTGAGCTATAAATATATTGATGAAAATAAAATGATAGAAAATTAATATCAGTTGCCATATAAAATTGTTTAAAAAATATAAATAATAATTTGACAGACGCGTCTGCCAAATTATATAAATGGAAATTAATATTAAAGATGAAACCGTGTGATTATCACTCTATTTTCTTTTTTTCTATTTTTATAATATAATTTAGTAGGTGATGCATTATGGGTAAGATATTTGCTCATAGAGGTTTTTCTTCTTATTATCCTGAAAATAGCCTGGAAGCTATAAAAGAAAGTTTAAAATATGATTACATAGATGGTGTTGAAATAGATATTAGAATGACTAAAGATGAAAAATTTGTTTTAATTCATAACTCTTCAATAGACCAAGTATCAAATGGTGAAGGTTTAGTTAATAACTATACACTAGATGAATTATTAAAATTTAATTTTGGTATGAATAAACTAGACTATAGAGTAAATTATCTTAAATCATTTATTAGTAAAAATGGATTAACAAGAAGAAAGATGCTTAGGGAAAATAAAAAACATAAATATAAAATTACTACATTAGATAAAGTATTAGAAGTGTTAAACGATAAAATATTATTAATAGAAATAAAGTATAATGCAGGTGATAAATTTAATTTAGAAAAATTTGTTAAATTGATTCATAAATATAAAAATAAGAATATTTTAATACAAAGTTTTAGTAAAAAAATAATTAAAGATTTAAAAATAATTGATAATAAGTTAAAACTTGGTATGTTATATAGTGTATATGAAAATGATAAAATAAACAATAATATTAATTTTGTTTCTATAAATAGTGATGTTATTAATAATGATATATTAGTTAGTAATTTATATAATAAAAGAAGTATTAATGTATGGACAGTTAATTATTATAAACAGTTTAAAAAATTAGTTAAAAATATAGATGGTAAAATAAATGATGTTAATATAATTACAGATTACCCAAATATTATTAAAAAATATTTGGATAAAGTGAATAGATAATAAAAATATGGAACATAATTATAATGATATTTGATTATTCACGGAAAATGCTTGAATGCATTTTCTTTTTGGTTTAAAATATTTTTAGGAGATGATAAAAATGGATTGTGTTTTTTGTAAAATAGTAAGTGGTGAAATACCATCTTACACTGTTTATGAAGATGATATAGTAAAGGTGTTTTTAGACATAGAACCTAATACTAATGGACATATGCTTATAGTACCTAAAAAACACTATCTAAATATTACTGATATAGATAGTGATGTTATGAGTCATATTTTTGAAGTTCAAAAGAAAATGTATGATTTAGTTAAAGAAAAACTTGGAGCAGAAGGCGCAACATTTGCTCAAAACAATGATTTAGGTCAAGATGTCAAACATTATCATATGCATTTAATTCCAAGATATAAAAATGATGGCTGGAAAAATATATATGATAAAAGTATAAAAGATAATGTAGAAGAAATATATGAAAAAATAAAAGGTTGATGCCTTTTATTTTAATTTAATATTCCACCTAATATTCCAAATGATACTATCATCATTATTATGCTTGCAAGTACAACACCAAGTATTGCAGCTAATAATGATTTTTTCTTATCCATATCTAGAAGTGCAGCAATCAAGCATCCAGTCCAAGCTCCTGTTCCAGGTAAAGGTATTCCAACGAATAGAAGAAGTCCCCAAAACTCAGCTTTTTCTATTTTATCTTTTTTCTTTAAAGCTCTTTTTTCTAGTTTTTCAATCCATTTATCAAACTGTCTAAATTTTTTTAATTTTTTAAACAATGGAGTTATACACCATAATATAAATGGTATTGGTAACATATTACCAATTAAAGCTACAATTAAACTTGTTATAGGATTAGCGTTAAGTAGTGCAGCTGCAATTAACCCTCCCCTAAGTTCTAATATTGGCATTAAAGAAATAACAAATATAATAAGTTCTTTACCAAAAGGCATATGAACTAATCCTCCAAATAAACCTATAAACATATTAACTAAATTTTCTGTCATTTTTATTACACTCCTCGTACAAATTATATGATAAGTATAATCTAATTTGTTAGAAATTGTCAATTATATCATTATAAATTTTTATTACCATAAATGAAATCTACAATATTAACATGATTTATTCCGTCTCTTCTTTGAAGAAGCATGTCCATAGTAAATAAATATCTTGGATATAAATCTTTTATTACATAAAATGGTCTGAATTCTCTTTCTTCAGTTTCTTTATTACTAATATCTTTAGATATTTGAATGTAATAATAATTATCGTAGTTTTCTCTTGCTATAAAATCACACTCTAATTTTCCAATGTGACCAACAGACAATTTATAATTTTTACTTTTTAAATATGAATACATAACATTTTCCAAAACAGGTCCATAATTTATTCTATTATCAGTATTTAGAGAATAATAAATACTTAGATCTGCTAAATAATATTTTTTTTCTCCTTTAAGAATCGTTTTTGATTTTATGTCAAACAAATCACAAGAATATATTATTTTAGCTTTTTCTAAAATATCAAGATATCTCTTTATTGTTCTCCTATCAGTGTTAATTTTAAGATTATTTTTTAAATGATCTTGTATACTCTTTATTGAAATAATTGCACCAAAGTTATTTATTACAAATTTTTCTATTAATTCAAACAAAGCTTTATCTTTAATTTTATTATTTGTAATGATATCTTTTTCAAATATTTGATTAATTACACTTGAAGTATAAGTAATTTTTTCATCATAATTATCATAATAAAGTGATTTTGGAAAGCCCCCATTTCTTATGTATTCTTCAAATTCTAAATATATATTGGGATTAATATTTTTATTTAAAAATTTTTTCATATCAACATATTCATAAAATGATAAAGGCATCATTTCAATTTCAATATACCTTCCAGTAAGTTTTGTAACAAGTTCCCCACTTAATAGATAAGAATTAGATCCAGTAATAAAAATCGACATATTATTAGTTTCCCTATAAGCATTGATTAATGATTCAAAATTTTTAACGTTTTGAATTTCATCTATTAGAAGATATTTAAAATCTTTATCTGTAATTTTTTCATCTATTATCTTCTCCAATTGTTTGCTAGTTACAACATCTTTATATTCTTTTTTATCTAATTCAATGTAAATAATATCTTTTTCTTTTGTACCGTTATCTATAAGTTCTCTTATAATTGATTTTAGAAAAAATGATTTCCCACATCTTCTGATACCAGTAATAACTTTAATCATATCATCGTTATAAAAACCTCTTATTTTTTTTAAATATTCTTCTCTTTTATAAACTTCTTCCATTTATATCACCCATTATCATTTTAACAAATATTAAAAAAAAGTCAAGTTATCGACCATTTTTTTGGTAGTTATAGCAAAAAATGGTCGATAACTATAAAAATAATGAGGATTATTCATTAATCTCTCATTATTTACTTCTTTTAGTTAAAGAATGCTGAACCAAGGATGATAGCTAAAAGAACATATAAAACAATAATAATTACATAACTATTATTTCCACCACATGAATTTTGTACACAAGACATTTTTTAACACCTCCTAACTAAATGAATGCCCCTAGTATGATTACTAATAAGATAAATAATACTAAAACAATTGCGCCTGTTGAAACATATGATTGACCCATATTTCATTCCTCCTTTTTTCTTATTCACAATATTTTATACAAAATGAGTAATATGTGTGAATAAATATCTGATAAAAAGAATAAAATTTTAAGATATTTTATACAATTTTTTCTTATTTCTTGTGTTTTTTATCCTAT
>CANQLF010000051.1 GCA_947624635.1 uncultured Bacilli bacterium
GATTTGTATTTACCTGGATTACTTAATATTTTCCATCTTGCTTCTTTAATACTTTGCTCGACAATACTTTTTAAACTTCTACCTCCAATTTTTAACTTCAAAGCTTTACTTGCTGCACTTTTCAAATAATCATCGCTGCACTCTAATTTAACATTCATTCTACTAAGTTTATTTTTTTCAGAAAGTATTGGACTAATATCAGAATATTTAAAAATATTATATAAACTTTTTTCAGTATGTTGATTTAATTGAATAAGATTAGAGATTCTTCCTATGAATTCAAAAGGCATTTCGCCAAATTTTACTAAGTCTTCTCTTGTTGCTTTTGTACTATATTTTAAATCACTTGAATTTGAATTAAATCCAATAGTATTATTATCTTTTTCTAAAGTTTTAAATACTTCTGTGAATGCTCCTGTAAAGAATATTGATAAGTTAGAAGTATTAAAATTATAACGTGATTTTAAAGTATAAGTTGTTCCATCCATAAATGGTAGTAAAGTATTTAGAACACCTCTACCTGATACATCATAATTATTAGTAGATCCTTTTTTATCTATTTCGTCAAATACAACGATACCTTTTTCAGCTTTTTCAAAATCACCATTTGCTATATCTAACAATTGTAATAATACATCATCCAATGATTGGCCAACATATCCTGGCATAGTAAGTTGTGTACTATCATATTTTAACATTGGTATTCCCAACAATTCACTTATAGTATCTAAAATTAGTGTTTTTCCTGTACCAGTTCCTCCAATTATAATTGCTCTATTTTTTTCAGTTGGTTTATCTGTATATTGATCCATTGTTATACATGATATTATTTCTTTTACTGCTTCATCTTGCCCTATTACTTTTTTTGTAACTTGATCATACAATTTAGAAACATCAATTAAAGGTTTTTCTATCACTTCTATTTTAGGAAGTTCATCTTTTTCTTTTTTTATATTTTCAATTTCATCTTTATACTCAGGATCTTTTTCTAGCAAATCTATATATTGACTTTTAATATCATAAAGATAGGATCTAATTGATTCTAAATCTTCCATTTTAAGCATATCTATAATTGTATCAAATTTTAAATTAAGCATAGGTAATTTTTTTGTATTAATGTTTATTACATCATTAGCTGCTGTATTTTTTGAATCGATTTTTAATTTATCAATTTCTTCTTTATATTTTTCATCTTTACCAATTTTTTCAATATAATTATCTCTAATAGTTTTAAAAAAATTAAATATTTTTAAAAGACTATTAGAATTTAATAATTTATTTATTGTATCAATTTCTATTAAAATTTTTGGTAATGAATTTGAATCATTTTCAGAAACAGTCTCACTATTAGTTGTCTCATCAAATATATCGTTCATTGATATACTGACAATATCTAATTTATTTTCAATAATATTTACCATTCCAAGAAAAAGGAGATTTTTTGTTTCATCAAAATAATACATTTTACAATTTTCTAATATATCTCCTTCATACTCTTCGAGTAATTCTTTTTCATTTATTTCCATTCCAACACGATAATCTGCATTTTCTTCTGGAATATCTAAGTTATCAAAATACAAATATGTATTTCCTAGTTCATCTACAAAGACATTATCAATAAAAGTACCTGTAATTAAGCTAACAGGAATAAATAAATTGTAATCATTTAAATCAACTTTTTTATATAATATTGCATATATTTTATCTTCCATTTAAACTTCCCCCTGATAATAATTATTTTAATTTGATTCCAAGCTCATCCAATTGTTTTGTATCAACTACACTTGGTGCTTCTGTCATAAGACAGGTAGCTTGTGCGGTTTTAGGAAATGTTACTACATCTCTTATATTATCAGTATCTGATAATATCATTGTAAGTCTATCAAGTCCAAAACCTATACCAATATGTGGTGGTGCACCATATTTAAAGGCTTCAAGTAAGAATCCAAATTTTGCTTTAGCTTCTTCTTCGCTTATATTTAATGCTTCAAATACTTTTGATTGTATATTTTTATCGTGAATTCTAACACTACCACTAGCTAGTTCATACCCATTTAATACAGAGTCATAAGCTCTTGCATAACACTTTTCTGGAGTAGTTAGAGTATCTACATCTTTTGGCATTGTAAATGGATGGTGTTGAGCTAGATATCTACCTTCTAATTCTGAATATTCAAACATTGGAAAATCTGTTATCCATAAGAAATTATATTTATCATTATCTATTAAATTTAATTCTTTTCCAAGTTTATTTCTTAATGCACCAAGTGATGAATATACAGTTTTCTTTTTATCTGCAACTATTAATACTAAATCATTATTTTGAATATTTAATTTATCTTTTAAATTATTAATTTCTTCATCACTCAAATTTTTAACAATACTACCAGATAATTCATTATCTTGAACTTTTACCCAGGCAAGTCCTTTTGCGCCATATTTTTTTACAAAGTCTGTTAATTCATCTATTTTCTTTCTTGAATAATTACTTGCATTATCCCGAACAACTAAAGCATTAATTATTCCACCATCATTTATAACATTTTTAAATAATTCAAAGGAAGTGTTATTAAATATATCGGTTATATCATTTAATAACATATCAAATCTAGTATCTGGTTTATCGCTTCCGTATTTACTCATCGCTTCATCATAAGTAAGTCTATCAAAAGGTACTTTAATATCTATACCTTTTACATCTTTCATAATCTTTTTAAACATACCTTCACAGATTCTAAAAATATCTTCTTCATCTGCAAAGCTCATTTCCATATCTATTTGAGTAAATTCAGGTTGCCTATCGCTTCTTAAATCTTCATCTCTAAAACATTTCGCAATTTGATAGTATCTTTCAAAACCAGCTACCATTAAAAGCTGTTTAAATATTTGAGGTGATTGTGGTAAAGCATAAAAACTACCTTTATTTACTCTCGATGGTACAAGATAATCTCTTGCTCCTTCTGGAGTTGATTTAGTAAGTATAGGTGTTTCTAGTTCTATAAATTTATTTTCGTCTAAATAATTTCTTACTGCTTTTAATATATTATGTCTTATAAAAAACTTTTCTTTTAACTTAGGTCTTCTAAGATCTAAATATCTATATTTTAATCTAGTATCTTCTAAAGATAAATTTTCTTCATTTAACTCTATTGGTAAAACTAATGATGTATTTAATATTTCAAGGTCACTTACAGATAATTCTACTTCTCCAGTAGGTATATCCATATTTTTGCTTTGTCTTTCAATTATAGTACCACTAACCTTTAGTACATATTCATTTTTAATTTCCAAAGCTTTATTATAAAATTTATTTTCAGGACTAATTACAATTTGTATTATTCCACTTCTATCTCTTAAATCTATAAATATTAAACCACCTAAATCACGTTTTTTTGCTACCCAACC
Source organism: uncultured Bacilli bacterium (assembly GCA_947624635.1). Taxonomy (GTDB): domain Bacteria; phylum Bacillota_I; class Bacilli_A; order RF39; family UBA660; genus SIG205. Next base: position 3,406 of record CANQLF010000051.1, read on the forward strand.
ATATAAAGTTACTACTTCCCCTACATTTTTAATATTAAAATCATTGTTGAATAATGTTTTCAAAATTTACACCTTCTTTTTAATGTTCATGATGACAGTTTCCACATTCACATTCATCATTATATAATTTACTATCTAAATAATCTACTAAAAAGTCTATTTCTACTAATTCTTCTTCTTTAGTAATATTATTTTTAACTTTTACTTTACCATTTTTTATATCATCACTATTTAATATTATTAACATTTTACTTTTTAATCTATCAGCTTGTTTAAATTGTGATTTTAAACTTCTATTAGTATATTCTGTATCTACTTTATATGAACAAAGTCTTAAGTTTTGTACAAGTCTTGATGCAAATAATTTTTCTTCTTCATTAACGTACATTACAAATATATCTATATCATCTTCTATAGGAAGATTAACTCCTTCTTTATCTAAAGCTAATATGATTCTTCCAATACCTGCTGCAAAACCAATTCCAGAGTCTTCTGGTCCACCTAAATTTTTAACTAAACCGTTATATCTTCCACCTGCTGCGAGTACATTATTGCTTCCGAAATCTTTAACTTTAGCTTCTATTTCAAATACTGTGTGATTATAATAATCAAGTCCCCTAACTAATGTTGGTACAACATCATAATCTATTTCCATTTCATCTAAATAAGATTTAACTTTTTCAAA
>CANQLF010000052.1 GCA_947624635.1 uncultured Bacilli bacterium
ATCCCGCGATAAATAATATGGCGGAGAAAAAGGGATTCGAACCCCTGCGCCACTTTCGCGACCTCCCGGTTTTCAAGACCGGTCCCTTCAACCAGACTTGGGTATTCCTCCAAAAAAAAGTTGGTGCCTAAGGTCGGACTTGAACCGACACGGGATTTGACTCCCGCAGGATTTTAAGTCCTGTGCGTCTACCTATTCCGCCACTCAGGCACAAAAGTGGGTCTTAAATTTGTTAAGACTCTCTTAGTATATATTATTTTTATTAATTTGACAAGTACAATTTAGACTTTTTTAAATATTTTTTGAAAAAATATCTAAATCAATAATATAATATGTAAATTTATTTATAATAATGCTTAAATACATAACAAATTATATAATTCATCATTTATTTCTTCAATAGATTTAATTTTATCGTTACAAACGCAATCTATAACCTTATAATTATATGTTTTAGCAAGTAACATATAAGTTTTTAATGATTCTTCTAAATATTTTTCATCTTTTTCATGAACATCTACTTCACTTCTATTTTTCTTTAACTCTTTAGCTTTATCTGTTGGCATATGAAGTATTATTACTAAGTCTGGTTTAGGTAGTTCAAGTAATTCATATTCTAATTTTTCTAACCATTTAAACATTTCTAATCTTTCTTTATCGGTTTTTAATTTACTTGCTTGATGTGCCATATTAGATGGTACATATCTATCTGCTATTACTATGTAATCATCATTCAAATATTTATTTATTTCATTTATGTTATATTTTCTATCAGCTGCATAATATAATGATGCGATTTTAGGATCCAGCATAACCGAATTAGGAAACCAACTTTTGCTAATGCTTTCTTTTCCTAAATATGGACCACCTACTATTTTGCCAGTTGGACTATCGTAGTTAGGAAAAGAAAATTTTATAACTTTTTTACCTTCTTTTTTAAGTCTTTCTAATAAAAGATTAGATTGAGTTTCTTTACCAGAACAATCAGTACCTTCTATAACTATTAACTTTCCCATATATTACCTCTTTCTTAAGTATTTTACATGCTTATAGTTTATATTGTTATCAGAATTTTCTTTTAATACTTCCCTAGTCCACTCATCTTTATTAAATTTTGGAAAATATACTGAAGCATCTTTACATTCTGCATCTATTTCAGTTAAATACATAGTACTTACTAAATCTATAAATTGTTTATAGATAGATGCACCACCTATTATAAACATCTCTTCTTTAGCATTCTTATATTTATCTAAAAATTCATCTATACTTCTTAATACTTCTACTCCTGTAGGATTAAAGTTTTCATCTATTGATAATACAATATGTTTTCTATTAGGAAGCATTTTTGGAAGTGAATTAAATGTATTTTCACCCATTACTATTGTTTTACCTGTAGTAGTTTCCCTAAAAAACTTTAAATCGTTAGGTAAATGCCATATTAAATCATTATCTTTACCTAATTCATTATTTTTACCTATTGCCGCTATTAAACTTAAATTTTTCATACTGCCACCTTCATTTTTATTTTTTCATGATACTTATAATTTTCTAATTTTATGTCTTTTAATTCTTTAGAATTATCATAATCATAGAAGTTTTTAATTTCAGGATTTAACCATAATTTTGGTGCATCGTATGCATCATCTAATCTTTCCATTTGTGTTTTTATTCCATCTACATGATTTTCATAGATATGTGCATTATTTATACAAAATGTCATAATTCCGGGTTTTAAATTAGCTTCTTTAGCTAACATATTAACTAATACTGCATATTGTGTTACATTAAATGGAAGACCTAATGCAACATCACATGATCTTTGTGTAACTAGACAGTTTAATTTTCCATCTGTAACATCCCACTGTGTAGACCATACACAACTAGGTAGCGCTGCAGTTTCTAATAATTCGTTTTGCCATAAGCTCATTATCATTCTTCTATCTTCAGGATTATTTTTAAGTTTATATATTAAATCATCTATCAAATGATATTTTCTAACTACATAACCGTATGCAGTACCTATTGTATAAGCATACTCTTTTCCAAAATGTTTACCCATATAATTACCATCTTTATCTATTTGCCATTCATTCCAAATTTTTACATTTCTTTCTTGTAACCATCTAACATCATTACTTTGAACTTGATAAAACCAAAGCATTTCTAATACGGCTGATTTAAATGCTACAAATTTAGTAGTCAAAATTGGAAATTCTTCTGATAAATCAAAAGATAGTATTTGATGTGGTAATTTATATGCTTTAACACCAGTTCTATTATCCCCTATATATCCATTTTCTAAAATGTTTTTACATAATTTTAAATATTCCTTATCCCATTTAGACATAATAAAAAACCTACCCTTCTAAATTGATTATAACACACGTTATAACAAAAGGATAAGTATTTTTATTATTTTTAATTATTTAATAATATTTTGTATGGATTTAGTTCTGTTCCAGTTGCATGTTCAGAATCATTATTATTTACTGTAACTGTAACATCAGGTTTTATTGTTATAACTGGACGAGCTGCCGAAAGACCCCCACTAGAAGCGTTGAAGCCATTCAAGCACAGGTAGCTAGGTTTAGGATCCCAACCGAACTCGTACACAGAACCGTACGGCGAAATTGTCCAAAAAGATGTTTTATTGTCTAAATATGTTGTGTTATTTGTTTGATTTTTAAAATATGATGCCCCAGCATATACCATTTCATCTGCACTTATTAATCCTGCCTTTGCTGTTACTTTATCTTCATCTCTTGCACATTTTAATGTTGGTTCTGATGGTGCATAATTGGCACTCTTAGATAATCTTGTTTGTACTGCAGAACTAAACATTTCTAAATCTCGTCTATCATTGCAGAATTCTGTATCTTGTATTAAGCTTGCTAACTCTTTATTGTTTTTACATTCTTCACAGTCTTCTGCTGAATTTTCAAATGTTTCTTTATACCAATCATCTACTGTTTTCTTTACTATAGTTTCTTCATAAGCTACTGTTCCTTTTGAATCCCATATTATTGGTAATCCTATATTGTGTTCTGCAATCAATTTTAAACTTCCATCTTCATTTATTCTCACTATTCTCCATAACATTGGTTGACCTTTTTGTGCTACTGTTTGTTGTTCCTGACTTGAACCATTATACACTTGATTATTAACTTCTTTTGTGTATGTTCCGAATTGTACATAATTATTGTTTACTGCTCCTTTATAATAATATATATCCTTTTCTTTTCCTTCTTCGTCTATTGCTATATCTCCTTCTAATTTATATAACCCTTTATCTGTTGATTTAAAAGTAAATTGTGGATTTGTTTTTATCTCTTCTTTTTTTAGTATAGTTTCTGATAAAGTTAATTGTTCTGGTGCTCTGGTATCTCCATTTATTATTACATCAAATTCTAGTCCTTGTAATTTGTTTTGTTTATTCCCTGTATCTTCTATATATACATATAATTTATAATTATGTATATGTCCTTCTTTATTTACTGCTTTTATTTCTTTTTTCTTTACTATTACTTGTTCTTCAGTAGGATTTGTAAAATCTCCTTCTGATATTGGTTCATTAATATTTACTTCATTTCCAGTAGTTATATCATATAATTTATATTTTACATCTTTTAATTCTCCACCTTGTAGTGCTACACTATCTGCATCAGTTCCAGTATTCAATGATAATTTATTAGTATTTAACCTTAAAAAGTATTTTACATCTATTGTAGAATTGTTTGTTACTTTTATTGGTATTTGTACTATATCTGTATTACTATTATTATTTGCCATATCTTTTGTATCCC
>CANQLF010000053.1 GCA_947624635.1 uncultured Bacilli bacterium
GAAAAGGATTCAAATTTCAAAGAAAAATTAATGCTTACAGATGAAGTTATAGATAAAAATACATATTGGATAAATTTAACTGATGAAGTAACCATTGCTTTAAATGTAGATAAAGAAAAAAAGAATAAAACATCATCTATAGTAAGAGTAAATGGTTTGGCTTATAATGAAGGAGATATAGAATATAACGAAGTAGAAAAATATTTAAAAGTATTAATTAAAACAAATAATGAAAAACTATCTATGAGTGAAATAAATAATATGATTAATAGATCAAATAAATCTAAATCCACATATGTATATAAAGGAATTGGAATATCTAAAAGTAAAAAAGAAAAAGATGTTATTTATACTATATATAGATATAACTAAATAAAGGAGAGGATAACCATGGATAACGATATAAAAAAAGATAATCTAGGTAATTACTATGGATTATCCTATAATGAAGTTAAAGATAAAATTAAAAAAGGTAAATTTAATTATGATACATCAGTTAAAACTAAAAGTATAAAAGATATTATTAAAACAAATTTATTTACCTTGTTTAACTTATTAAACTTTGTTTTAGCGCTTGCAATAATTTTAGTTAAATCATATAAAAACTTATTATTTTTAGGAGTAGTGATAAGTAATACTATAATTAGTACAATACAAGAGATAAATGCTAAAAGAACAATAGATAAATTATCTTTAATCGCACAAAGTAAAGTAAAAGTAATAAGAGAAGGAAAAGAAGAAAAAATAGAAATTAACGATATAGTAATAGATGATATAGTAAAACTATCCATAGGTAATCAAGTAGTAGTTGATTCAATAATATTAGATGGTGAATGTGAAGTTAATGAATCATTTATAACAGGGGAAAGCGAAGTTGTATTTAAGAAAAAAGGAGATACTATATTATCAGGTAGTTTCATTGCATCAGGTTCTGTTATAACTAAAGTAATACATGTTGGAATAGATAACTACACATCTAAAATATCAAAAGAAGCAACATATATAAAGAAAGCCAATTCTGAAATATTAAAATCATTAAATCTAGTAATAAAATATTTATCTTTTGCTATTATTCCAATAAGTTTATTACTATTTAATAACCAAATACATATTCCAGACAATAATTTACAAAATGCTGTAATAAATACAGTAGCTGCTTTAATTGGAATGATACCAGAGGGATTGGTACTTTTAACAAGTACAGTATTTGCAGTTAGTGTTATTAGATTATCTAAATATAAAGTTTTAGTTCAACAACTATATTGTTCTGAAACATTAGCAAGAGTAGATACTTTGTGCTTAGATAAAACAGGTACTATTACAGAAGGAGTAATGGAAGTAATAGATGTAATTCCTATAAATAAAGTAAGTGATAAAGAGGTAAATGATGTATTATGTGCATATTGTAGTAAATTAGATGACAATAATGCTACATTTAATGCAATTCATAATGTATTTAATATATATATTGATTGGAGAGTTAAGAAAAGTGTTCCATTTTCAAGTAGTAGAAAATATTCTTTAGTAGAATTTCAAGATAAAGGTACATATATTTTAGGTGCACCTGAAGTAATTTTAAAAAATTCAAGTAAAAAAATAATTGAACAAGTTGATTCTTTATCAAATGAAAATAGGATCATAATGCTAGCTCATACAAATTCTAATGTAACAAGAAAAAATTTGCCGGAAGATATTAGTCCAATCGCAATAATAGTACTTCAAGATAAGATTAGAAAATCTGCAAAAAAGACACTAAATTATTTTAAAGAACAAGGTGTAGATATTAAAATAATATCTGGAGATAGTGTAAATACAGTATATAATATTGCTAAAAGAGTAGGTCTTAATAAAGCTGATAAATATATAGATGCAAGAAATTTACTTACTTACGATGAAATAAAAGAAGCGGTAAATAAATATACGATATTTGGTAGAGTATCACCTTCGCAAAAGAAAGAAATTGTTCTTGCGTTAAAAGAATCTGGACATACCGTTGCGATGACTGGTGACGGAGTAAATGATTGCTTAGCCTTAAAAGAAGCAGATTGCAGTATTGCATTATCTAACGGAAGTGATGCCGCAAGAAATATTTCAGAATTAGTCTTATTAGATTCTAATTTTGAGTCTATGCCAAAGATAGTTGCTGAAGGAAGAAGAACTATAAATAATATTCAAAGATCATCTACATTATTTTTAGTTAAAACAATTTATTCGACACTTCTTGCAGTATTATTTGTATTTATCAATATGAACTATCCATTTGAACCTATACAACTTACTTTAACAAGTATTGTGACAATAGGTATTCCATCATTTATACTTGCGCTAGAACCTAATGAAGAAAGAGTTAGTGGAAACTTTCTAATAAATGTAATAAGTAGATCTATACCTAGTGCGCTAACTATTGTTATGAATATAATAGTTGTAATGATTGCATCAAGTATATTTAAAATAAATCCGGAAGAAACTTCTACTTTATGTGTAATTCTTACAGGATATACAGGATTTTTACTATTATACAGATTATGTAAGCCATTTAATTTTATTAGACGAATACTAATAATTTCAATGATAACATTATTTATAGTTGGAATAATTGGATTAAATAATTTATTTTCATTAACTATGCTTAGTCCATATATGGTATTTTTAATGATAATACTTATGAGTATATCTATATATGTATTTAAAATAATGACTAATTTTACTAATAAATTTATAGATAAAAATAAAGAAAAGATAATAAAGAAAGAAAGAAAGTAGAAAACATTCTATTTTCTTTCTAACTATTGACACAGATATAAATATACTGTAATATAATAAATGTCCAAAGAAATTTTAGAAGAAAATGACATTTTACTATTGATTTTATCATAAAATTATTGTAGAATGAAGTAGTCGTCAAAAAACATTAATGGGCCTGTAGCTCAGGTGGTTAGAGCGCACGCCTGATAAGCGTGAGGTCGATGGTTCAAGTCCATTCAGGCCCACCATTAGTTTGTTGATAATTTGGCCCGTTGGTGAAGTGGCTTAACACACATGCCTTTCACGCATGCATTCACGAGTTCGAATCTCGTACGGGTCA
>CANQLF010000054.1 GCA_947624635.1 uncultured Bacilli bacterium
ACTTATTATTAATTTATCTATGATAAGTGAACCTATACTCATTCCAATTAGTGGCATAAAAAAGTGAAATATACCTACGGTTGTTGATAGTATTATTGCTTTTTTATTACTTAGATTAAGTGTTCCATAACAAAGTGATAATGAAAATGTATCCATACTTAGTGATACTCCTAGTAAAAACATTGCGATAAGTGAATTCATAAATAAGCCTCCTATCAAATTTTATTAATAGGAAGCTTACTTTATACTAAAAATATTTATCTATTAATTCTTGAACAAAGAATTTATATTCTACTTCATCTGATTCTTCTGCTTCTATTAGACATAATGGTGGAAATAATACACACCACCAATTATCTCCTTTTCCTTCTCCTAATGTTACTAATAATGATTCATATTCTCCTTCTTTATAGGTTACACCCTTATATACTTTTTCAGGAAAATAGTTTTGTCCGTAACTTACTTTAAATGTTTTTACATAATTTTTTTCTCTAAATATCTTTTCTACAACACTTTCTATTTTAGGAATATTTTCTTTTATAATTTTTCTTGAATCATCTATATTATCTTCATCTTTTATTAAATTGTATATTTCATCTTGAACACCCATAGATACGGCCATTTTAACTTCCTGATCATATACATCATTACTGTTAGCTAGTACTCTTAATCTTATTGCTTCATCTGGTATTATTACATCTTCTGCTTTTACATGTTGTGATATTGATACAAATATAATTGAAACTATTATTATTGTTATTATTTTTTTCATTAATAAAACACTATCCTCTCTATATAAATATTGGGTAGTGTTTTAATTTTTTATTCACAATTATTTAAAATTATTATAAATCTATCTTTTTTTTGCAAATCTTGTTTAACTATTATTTTAGAATTAGGAAAATATTTAAGTGTTATTTCTTTTATATCACTTGCTTGTTTATAACCTATTTCAAAAGCTATGATTGATTTTTTATTTAAGTTTTTACTACAATTTTTAAGTATTTCTTTATAATAATATAATCCATTATCTTCTGCAAATAATGCGATATGTGGTTCGTTATTTTTTACTATATCCATTATTTCATTATCGTTATAATCTATATATGGTGGATTACTTATTATTACGTCATACTTATCTTTTATATTATCTAACATATTACTTTTAAAGAAAGTAATATCTGTATTATTTTCTTTAGCATTTTCTCTAGCAACCCCTAAAGCTTCATCTGATATATCTAGTGCATGTACTATAGAATTTGGTAATTCTTTTTTTAGTGTAATTGCAATACATCCACTACCTGTTCCTATATCTAATATTTTAGGTGTATCAAAATATTTATTTATATAGCTTAATGTATTTTCTATTAATTCTTCAGTTTCAAATCTAGGTATTAATACATTTTTATTAACCTTTATTTCATTACCATAAAAGTTGACACTTCCTATTATATATTGTATTGCTTCACCATTATTTAATCTTTTTATGGCATCATTTATATTTCCTTTATAATATTTCTTTAAGTATTCTATATCATTCATATACTATCACTCCGTAGAAAATACAAATAAAATATATTATAAATATATTCTTATTGTCAAGAGTTAATTTTTAAAAATTTTTATATAAAAAAATATAAGAATAATCCTTATATTTTAGTTCAATATTATATTAATCAGCTACATCCCCTTCTGGTAGATTATCAGCAGATTGATTAGCTTCAACTTTTACTGTAGCATTTAAAGTTAATTCTTGTAGGTTGTTTTGTGGTTCATTATTTTCTTTTATCCAAATTAATAAAATATAATATTCATCTTTTCCTTCTGAAGCTGTTATTTTTATCGGATCAGTATTTAATTTATGGTTAAGCATATCTCCACCAAATGTTCCACCTGATCCTTTTGCATCGGCAACTGTGTATGTTTCTGCGTTTTCACTATCTTTTTTTACTAATAGCCAGTTTAAATCAGAAGGTACTCCATTATCCTGTACATCTTCAGTCACTAATCCTTCTAATTTACCATTACTTGTTGTAGTTAAATAGATGTTATAATATGCATCAATTGATGTACCTGTTGTTGTTACAGTAAAAGGTAATTGAACTATATTTTTATCAGCGTCAATAGCAGTTTTAGTTAATGTTGATCCATCAAAAGTTGTAGGCACAATGTTTTCTTGAGTAATTTCTTTTGATTGTACTTGAATTTTTAATTCACCTGTTGTAATGTTTTTTTGGGTTACAGTGTGTGTTGCACTGAAATATGCAAAAGTTGCTCCAATCATTGCTACTAATAATGTTGCTGCACCTATTATAGCTAATAGAATACTATTTCTTCTTTTTTCTCTTTCCATATAAAATCTCCTTCTATGATATGTGACTATCAATACTACTCACAATTCTAATAGAAGTATACAAAAATCCAATATAAATTGTCAAGAGGTTTCAACGGTTTTCCAGGATAAAATCATACTAAAAAATAAAAAAAGTGAATAAAGCCAATAGATATAAGGGATTGGAAGTCAAAAAGTTGAAAAAAACCGTCATATAAATTATACTAATAGTATAATAAATGAGGTGTTATATATGGCAAAGCCCAAAACAGTATTTGAAAAATTAACTACAGTTAAAAAGTCTTTTATAAAGAAAAAACTAGGGATCAAAAAAATCCAAGATGCAAAAATAGTTGTATTAAAACAATTAAAAGAAAAACTAAAAAATTTAAAAGATGTAAGAAGTCAACATCTAATTATATATAAACAATGGGATATAATAATGTGTGTTATTCTAGCTTCCTTTGCTGATAATAATGATTGGGAAGATATCCATAACTTTGTTGTAGATAACTATAAATGGCTTAAAAGTTTTTTACAGATGACTGGAGGTATCCCATCACCCCAAACATACGAAAGAGTTATGTCATTAATAGATAACGAAGAGTTAAATAAAATATTATTTGATTTCTTTAAATCAATAACAATGAAAGAAATAGTAGAATCTAAACTAATGAATTTTGATGGTAGAGTAAATAATGGAAGTAAACGTCAAGATACATTTTTAAGAGAAAAAGTAGAC
>CANQLF010000055.1 GCA_947624635.1 uncultured Bacilli bacterium
TTATAATACCGATTCAAAATAAGGGTATTGTTTATTTAAAATTATTTGATATAATTAGGATAGTAGAATTCTAAAATAATGAAGGAGGGTCTTTATGATTGCCTTTGGATTAATTGCTGACATTGGACTTTGTTCTGGCAAAGAAGCTCAGCTTTTTAAAATTATAGGTTTGATATTAAAAATTTTTAAAGTTGCAATTCCTATTTTATTAATTATATTTGCTAGTATTGATTTTAGTAAAGCCGTTTTTAGTCAGTCTGATGGAGGGCTTAAAAAAGCTGCTAAAGCGGCAGCCATTAGAACTGTAGCAGCTGTATTTATATTTTTTGTCCCTACGGTAATAAATGTAGTTTTTGTTAATTTTTTAGGTCAAGAAAAAAGTTCTTGTCTTAGTTGTGTTCTTGATACAACTACATGTAATGTTTCTGGTTCTAGCAGTAGTTTAGGGAGTATGGCAAACAATTCAAATAACAATAATTTTTGTGCAAATTTTACTAATGAAGAAGATTGTAATAGAAATTCAAATGAATGTGAATGGCGACCAGTTAGTGAGTTTAATTTAGCGTTGCCAGGAGACGGTAATAACTACTGCGTCAATACATATTTTATAAGATAGAGGTGGATTTATGCAAAAAAAATTAGATATAAAGAAAATAATTATAATAGTTGTTTGTATTATTTTACTAGGTATATTAATAATATGGTACGTTAACCAAAAAAAATTAAAAAATATAGTTGTTGATATCGACACTGGCAATTCATATAACATTAGAATGGTGATGGCACCTGCATATTCTACAGTAATATATGGTGGTGAAAACTCAATTGTGAAATTAGTATCTACTGTTTATCCGCAAAAAAAACTTAATAAAAAAATTGAATGGGTTGTAAGTGATTCGTGTGCAAGTGTAGATTCTGAAAATAAATTAGTTGTAAAATCAGATTGTGAATTTAGTGTATATGCCAAAAAAGGAAAAATTAAGTCAAATGTTTTAAATTTTAAATATGTTGGATTTAATAATTAATAGTGTTGTGTTTTATTGAAAGGATGAAATAAAATGAAAAAAGTATATGTGTTATTACCTCTAGTTATGTTATGTTTAATTTTATGTACAAAAGTAGAAGCCAAAACAATAACTAGATATGGTTCTGATCTTAATTTAGCTACTAAAGCTGAAAAAATGAATTTTCTATTACCTTCCAGTTTTGATACTAGCTATCGTGCTACAGATAAAGAATATGAAGAATATGCGAAATATATAGAAAGTGAAGATTCTAAATATTTTTCAAATATTGGATATATAAAATGGCCTAGTGCATATGTTGATTTAGTTTTTAGTGATCTTAATTTAAATTTTTCTACATATAAAGATGCATATAAAGAAGATAATCTTGGTACAACAGAAAGTGATGTTAGAAAAAATCTAGCAGAACTTACTAAACAACAATCATCTTTAAAAAAATATGCATTTATTCCAGGAGAACTAGCTCGTATTGGAGTTTCATATGGAGGTTCTACATGTCCAGGGCAAGTTTGTACTGGTGGAAATAATTGGCATTGGAAACCTATTATTTTGGAAGATTTGATTTCAATACAAAAAGATGATGCTAATGGACAAAAGGTTAATTTTAATTATCCAGATAGCTCAGAATTTAATCATACTGTAGAAAATGGTAATGTTGATGAAGACGGTACATATATTTCTTTAAATAAACTTGTAATAGATAAAAGTGAATATGATAAAATTATGAGTGGTGAACAAAAATTAAAATTATATATATATCAATCACATAGCCCATTTGCGTTGGATTATTTTGAATTAAAATCAAATAATGAATATGTTCCATTTTATATTACAAAGCATGGATATGATAGAAATGGAGTCGAAGTTGCAGTAAAAGGTTCTGAAACAAGATATTATAAAAATTTTGAAACTATAGAATTAGATAGTTCGTATATTCATGATAATGCTATATATGGTTTTTATGTAATGACAAACGAAGTTATTCCTAGTACATTACAAAGTGCTACTGATTACGGTGCTGAAGCTATTGCTTTTTACTATGAATTTAAGATAGAATTAGAAATTGCTGGTGAAGGATCAGAAACTAACCAAGCGATAAATGCTAATGATGATAGTGATATAAGAGATAATAATGCTAAAATATATATAGATGATGAACCAGTTAATATTCCAAATAAAAAATCTTGGAGTCAATGGAGAATATATGTTGAATTAGATACTATTTGTGATATTATTAATTGTTCATATGTGTATAATGAAGATGATAATTCATATAAAATAAATTATTATCCAATTAAAGATGATAATAATATAGTTTATTCAATTAATTTAGAAGAAAGTAACAATGTATTTGAATCTGTTTTAAAAGCTTATGATGAAGTATATAATTTTAAAAATAAAGTAATAGATGCGTCTCCATTCAGAGAAGGTAATAAACTTTATGTTCCAATTAGATTTTTACTTGAAGGATTAGGGGCGCAAGTTGAGTATTTCCCTACTAATGGAGAACAACCTGAAGAAGTACGTATATATTTTGATACAAATTATTTTGTAGATACTCAAATTAATGAAAAAGAAATTGATAAAAACACAAAGAATAGTGGTAAACTTAATTTGGATTCACAACAAGATATTTCTATTACTCAACAATATAAAATATATGATGAAAAAACGGAAATGAATAATCCAAAATTCTTATTTACCAATAATGATAAAATAAATATTTGTGAGAATGGAAATGGAAGTAACTGCAATTTAAATATTACAAATAATAAAATTTCATTTGATCAAAATACATGTTTGAATCGTACAAATTTTTACATTATAAATACATATAATGATTATCCGTATGTAAGTAAATATATTATTAATCAAGATTGTTAGATGAATGAATAAGTAGTTACTATAATAAAATGGGTAAGTATTCTATTTGATTTAAATTGTTGACAAATTTGTACTAGAATATTTAGTGAGAGATAATTAAAAATATTATCTCTTTTAATATGTGTTTGTGCATGATTTAGAAAAAGGGGAAGAGTCTATATTATA
>CANQLF010000056.1 GCA_947624635.1 uncultured Bacilli bacterium
AAAGCGGGATTAATAAGTGCTGATGAAATGATATATGCGGGAGCCTTATACAGCAAAAGTGTAACAGATAACACAACATATTTAAACAATAAAACATATTTTTGGACAATTTCGCCGTACTCTTCCGCTTACGCGTTTTATTGGGGCCCTCTCAACCTGGACCTGGACTACGGCAACGTCTCTAGCTCGTATATTGCGGCGGCTCGTCCAGTTATAACTCTGTCATCTGAAGCATCTGTTATATCAGGTACAGGAGCAAGCTCATTTCCCTTTGTTATTGGAGGATAAAATTATGTGATAAACATTTCAAAAACGACTCTTCGTTTTTGAAACACCGTGCGAAAAGCGAAGCTTTTATGCACGTATGCAAGTAAATTTGGTATCGTCTAGATAGTCGTAAGAATGTCTAGTTAATGATACAGGATATTGATGAATAAAATTCGCCGAACTCTTCCGCTAACGCGTTCAATTGGAACCCTAACAACCTGAACCTGAACAACAACAACGTCTCTAACTCGAATAATGCGGCGGCTCGTCCAGATTCAATTGAAACTAAGAATAATAAGTATGGCACTTATTATGAAAAGCCTCTTGAAACAATCAATATCCTTGGATAATATCCTAAATTTAAAAATAATACTAAATAAGGTATTGGTAAATAATTTGAAAATTCTTTATTTAGTTACTTGTTTTTGAGAAGTACCATTTATGATACTTCCCTTTTTTGAAAGAAGGAAGTATATATGAATCAATATTCATTTGTAAAGTATTTAAAAAAAGAAAAAAGTAATGTTTGTATAATTATTAAAAGTGGTATATTTTATCATTCTTTTGACTATGATGCACTTATACTTAATCATTTGTTTAATTTTAAAATAGTTAATGTAAATGATAATGTTAAAAGAATTGGTTTTCCTATTAGTAATATTGAAAAAGTTAAAAATATATTAGATGATAATTATATAAGTTATATGATAATAGATAATATGGATAATATTATAGATAAAATATATGATGATAATAAATATTATGATTTTAAAAAAATAGTTGAAGAAAAATATAAGAAAGATATTAGAATTAATAATATTATTTCTAAAATTAAAGAATTAGATAATAATATATTAGATAAAATAGAGGAAATGTTATGAAAGATGATTTATTAATAATTAGAAAAGTTAAACAAACTATAGATTATTTTGATAAGATTATTAGTAACTTTCCTAACAGTGAATATGTTATTAAAAATAATATCGCTGATAATATGTATAATATATTAGAATTATGTTATTTTGCTAATGTAAATAGTGGTAATATTAGAAATAAATATCAAAAAGAAATTATAGTAAAAATAATGATGTTAGATTATTATTTTAATACATCTTATAAAAAAGATATAATCACATATAAAAAATATAAAACAGTAAGTAAGTTTTTGTTAGAGATAAGAAAAATGATGTATGGTTGGTTGAATTATGAAAAGAAAGAAAAATTTGTATAAGAATATATGTGATTATGATAATATTAGAAATATATATTTTAATGTTATTAGAAAGAATACTAAAAACAAAAGAAAAATAGAAAAGTTTGAAATGAACTTAAGTAGTAATTTATATTATATATATGAGAAGTTAAATAATAAAAATTATAACTTTAATAAATATAATATATTCTTAATAAAAGATCATAAATATAGAATTATAATGAGTGAAAATATATTTGATAAGATTGTTAATCATTTAGTTAGTAAATATATCATATGTGAGTGTATATTAGATAGTTTAATAGATAGTAATGTTGCTACAAGATTAAATAAAGGTACTAAATATGGTAACTATTTAATTAGAAAATATTTAAATAATATGATATGTAAAAATAAGAATTTTTACATATTAAAATTGGATATTAAAAAATATTTCTATAATATTGATCATAATGTATTAATGAATAAATTAATAAGAAAGTGTAATGATATTGATTCCATCAATATCATTAAGAATATTTTAAATACAACAAATTATGAATATATTAATAATAAAATAAATAATATAAATAATAATGGTACAAATAATATATGTGGTTATGAAAAAGATAAAGGATTACCTATTGGTAATATGAGTAGTCAATATTTAGCTATATTTTATCTTAATGATTTAGATCATTATATAAAAGAAGTATTAAAAATAAAATATTATGTTAGATATATGGATGATATGATATTAATACATGAAGATAGAGAATATTTAAATAAGTGTTTTAATATAATAAAAGAGAAATTAATTAATGAATATAAGTTAGAACTTAATAATAAAAGTAATATATTTAATATTAAGAATGGTTTTAATTTCTTGGGTTTTAGATATAAATTAATTAATAATAAAATTAATATTAATTTATGTAGTAATACTAAGAAAAAGATATTAAGAAATATTAAATATTATAAGAAAAATAATAAAGATGTATCATCATTAATAAAAAGTTATAGGGCTTTTATAAAACAAGGAAAATGTCTGTTTAAAATACAAATTTAAATTTTACTAATTTTGAAAATTGTAGCTTTTTTTAAAGTAAATATTACTATATTTATTATCAACTATAGCAATTTCTGTTTTATTTTGTTATCTAATTTTGAAAATTGGCGGTTTGACCACTCCTTTTATGTATGTTAGTGTAAGCATGAAAGGAGTGGTTATATGTCCATTAAAGTTAAAGATTATCTACCCCTAACAAATGATTTAATGTTTTATGAAATATTTGGTAGGGAGGATAGTAAAGGCGCAATTGCGTACTTAATAAGTAATTATGAAAAATTAGATTATAAATATGTGTATGACAATATAGTATTTCTAGATAGTAATCCACCACTAGAAAGTATAATAGATAGTTATGATTATCATACTGATGT
>CANQLF010000057.1 GCA_947624635.1 uncultured Bacilli bacterium
GAATCTGTTATTTGTATTGTTTTATTTACTCTAGATATTGATGATGCTGCAAGTGCATCTACTATAATTACAAAATCTGGTTTTACTGTGCTTACTAGTGTTTTTATAAGATCACTAGTTTCTATTCCAGTTACTCCCATAACCCCAGGATTAAAGGCACTCACATTACTAAATCCAGGATCTACATTATTTTTATCAAGTGTAAATAAATGTTTTGTTACAACTATATTGTCTATAGTTTTAGGTCCAAGTGAATCTGGTGTAGATTTTTCATTACCTAACCCAATTACTAATGATGAAGAATCTTTTGTTATATTAGAATCTTTTAATAAATTAGATAATTCATCATTTAATACTTTTATAACTTTTTCTCTATTATTAAAATCTGTTACATCATTAAATTCAATTGTAATATATCTACCTCTTTTTTTATTTAATTTACTTTCATATTCTTCTTTAACTAAAACATCAGTTATAGTTATATCATCTATATTTTTCTTATCTACTAATATGTTATCATCTTTAATACTTTCTATACTATCTAATACTAAGTCAGTTCTAACTCTATATTTTGACATATCGATATTACTCATTATTATCACCATTATTATTTTTACAAAAATTTAAAAAATAATGCATAAAATTAAATAAAATACATATTATATTAGTGTGGAAGTAATTCATACTCCACAATAAATTGGTACATGTTTAATTACATGTGCCTCTTTTTTTTATATTTTATTAGGTTTTTGTTGCTTTTTTATTAAGTTTTTGTTAAAATTTATATTGACTTATAAAAAGGAGGATTACTATGCCAAATATTAAAAGTGCAAAAAAACGTGTTAAAGTAATTGCAAAGAAAAAAGTTAATAATAATGATTTTAGATCAAGTATGAGAACAGCAATTAAAAACGTAGAAAAAGCTACTGATAAAAAAGACGCTATGGAAAAATTAAATATAGCTGTTCAAAGAATAGATAAAGCTGTATCAAAAGGCTTAGTTCATAAGAATTATGCATCTAGACAAAAATCACGTTTAACAAAAAAAGTAAACGACATGAAGTAATAATATTTGATTACTTCTTTTTTTGTGATAGAATGGTGTTGGTGATTACATGAAAAAAAGTGTTAAATACATTATTGTGATAATTTTATTATTTTCTTTATTTTATTTTAAAGATGACATAATTAAAATGTTTACTTCTCCAGCGAAAAAAGAAGAACCGAGAGAAATAAAAATTCCTAAAGTTAATGAATATAAATTAGATAATGGAGATTATGAATACGTATCATCTACTGATAATTTCGTTCCTGCAAATAAACAAGATATAATGGATATTATCTATACTATTTTAAATTCTGGTTGGAAAGAATTTACATTTTATTGTCCTACTGAATATGAAACATGTGTAGATGATGTAACATCTATTACTAATAATGATGAAATATTATCTAATATTAATAATTATGTTCATCCATTTAATTCATTTAAAACCATCGAAACTAATTATACTACTAGTGGAGAAATATCTTTAATTATCCACAAACTTTATAGTGATGAAGAAATAAAAGAAATAAATGATAAAGTTAAAAAAGTAATTGATGAAAATATTAAAGATAATATGAGCGAAGAAGATAGAATTAAAACAATACATGA
The DNA here is from genome assembly GCA_947624635.1 of uncultured Bacilli bacterium. Lineage (GTDB taxonomy): Bacteria > Bacillota_I > Bacilli_A > RF39 > UBA660 > SIG205. The sequence goes on from CANQLF010000057.1 coordinate 1,658, forward strand.
TTATATTATAAATAACACTAAATATGATGATGAAAAAATAAGCGGTGTTACTAAGGAAAAATCAAATAATGCTTATGGAGCTTTAATTGATGGATATGCAATATGTAGTGGATATACTGATGCAATGGCTATATTTTTAGATGAACTTGAAATAAGAAATATTAAAGTATCAAGTACTAATCACATTTGGAATTTAGTTTATGTAAATGGTTCTTGGAAAAATTTGGATTTAACATTTGATGATCCAATTACAGATACTGGTGAAGATGTATTAAATTATGATTATTTCTTAGTAGATACTAATGTATTAAGTGAAAAAGACAAAACTGGACAACATAATTATGATAAAGAAGTTTTTGTTGAAGCTAATATGTAAAAAAGAGGCTGTCGAAAAAATTAAGTGATTGATTTTTTTGATAGTTCTTTTTTTTAAAACAATAAGAAATTAAGAAAAGCCTTGAAAATGTTACTTTCAAGACCAAATGCGATACAATATTCTTGTCAAAGGAAATGAAGTATCACATGGACTATTTTAACATAAAATACAATGGGTCTGTTCAATAATTAAGTGATTAATTATTGAATCAGTCTTTTTTAATTTATAAAAATAAAACCCTCAAAAGCATAAGCTTTCATGGGCATTTTGCGATACAACAATATTGTTCAAGGAGTTGTATCACGTGTCATATTTTATTATAAAAAGAACATTTTTTCTAGTCCCTTCACTATCCATGGTGAAGGAATATGAAAAAATTGATAAATTTATGTTACTTTGTGAAAAATTTAAAGTTTCCAAAGTAGAAAAAATGTAAAGTGTAAAGGATTCAAATAGATATAATCACCACAATCTTTTATTATACTGTTTGACCAAATTTAATGTTAGTTTATTAGTTATAAAAAGTTAGTACATAATTCTAAAGGATATATTTGACTTTTATACAACAGGTAATTTTAAATTTAGTTCAAGCAATTTAGAAAATTGTTAGAAAACTCCTCTTTATTTACATTTATATATTCTTCAAAAGTGTAAATTCAAAAAAAGAGACCAGTTCAAAATTAATCACTTAAT
>CANQLF010000058.1 GCA_947624635.1 uncultured Bacilli bacterium
ATAAAACTTTTTAGCAGCATATATAGTAGTTTTATAAGAACGGTTATTGATGAAAAAAGATATATTTTGTTTTTAAACGGATTAAAATCAACATTATTAATTTCATTTTTATCAATTATTATAGGCACTTTATTTGGATTTGTTTTATTTTTGTTACATAGATCTAAAATTAAGATTTTAAAAATAATATCATTAGTGTTCGTAAGATTTTTGCAAGGTGTTCCAGTGACTGTTTTACTATTAACATTTTATTTTGGAATTTTTGGGTCAATAAATATTAAACCTATTATAGTAGCAATAATAGCATTTTCAATATATTTATCTGCATATGTTTGTGAAATTATAAAAGGTGCTTTTTCCTCAATAAATAGAACTCAAGTTGATTCTGCTTATGCCTTAGGATTTACAAAAATTCAGACATTTAAATATATTGTTTTGCCGCAAGTACTTTCATATGTTATACCTGTTTATAAAAATGAAAGTGTTTCATTAATAAAATCCACTTCTATAGCTGGATATATATCTGTAATGGAATTAACTAAAGCAAGTGATATTATTAGAAATAGAACATATGAAGCTTTTTTTCCCTTGATATTTACTGCACTAATATATTTCATAATTTGTTATGTTTTTTGTAAATTATTGGATTATATACATAAAAAAATTGATCCTAGGGTGGTGAAAAAATTATGAAAAAAGAATTTATATTAGAATTTGAAAATGTCACAAAATATTATGGTAATGATTTAGTATTTAGTAATGTTAATTTAAAAATTAAAAAAGGTGATGTAATTGCTTTAACTGGTAAAAGCGGATGTGGTAAAAGTACGTTATTAAAATGTATAAATCGCTTAGAAAATATTAATGATGGAAAAATAAAATTTAAAGGTATAGATATTTCTGAAATATCAATGGTTGAATTAAGACAAAAAATTGGAATGGTTTTTCAAGATTATAATTTATTTGAACATTTAACTGTGTTAGATAATTTAATAATTGGATTAATTAAAATAAAAAAATGTTCTCGAGAAGAGAGTATTTGTAAAGCATTAGATATGTTAAAAAATGTAGATTTGATTGATAAAAAAGATAAATATCCAAATGAATTGTCAGGAGGTCAGAAGCAAAGAGTTGCTATTGCTAGAACATTATTAATGAAACCTGATATTATATTGTTAGATGAGCCTACAAGCGCATTGGATAAAGAGATGAAAGATAGTGTATTGAATCTTATTAAAGAAATTGTTGATGAAAATATGACATTAATTATTGTTTCGCATGAAGATGAGTTTATAAAGAAAGTATCAGATTCAATATATAATTTGAGCAATAATAAATTGAAATTTCAAATAGAAACAATAGAATAAGGAGGATTTATTTATGTTAAGTATAGAGGATTATAATAGTAAAGAAATTGATGGGAGAATTAGGTTATCTAATAGATTCATTAGAGCATTTAGACCAAAATTATTTGAGAACGGTGGTTTTCCAACTACTGTCCAAAAAGAAGAAGAATTAGTTAGATATATTGATAGTATGCATGCATATAGTTTTGAAAGCCATTATAATGATTTATGTGGTGGTATAACTGAAAAAGAATTTTCTTTGTTGCAAAAAACTACAAAAGATATATATGATATGACAACTAAAAAATATAATGCTAATTTTCTTGTGAAAGCGCCTGTAATTGCTTCTATATGTGAGAAGCGAATAATTGAAGCCTCATTAGGCAATACTGATGAAAAAAGAGTATTTGAGATCGGTGGAGGTTCAGGAACTTTAGGCTGTCTTTTATTAGAAGATAATATAAAGTATTCTGCAACTGATGTAACTCAAGCATTTTATTTAATTCAAAATAGATTATTTGATTATATTACTAATGGCGATGTAAATGAATTAGTTAATCAAAGTTTAAATATTGATTCTAAATGTATTCATTTACCGTATTGGAAATTGTGGGAAATGAGAGACACTCCAATAAATATTGACTTGGTAATATCTAATCATGCACTATTAGAAATGAGTCCAAATTCTTTAAGATTTTATTTAAATTTTTGTAAAACTGCAATGGAAAAAAGTAAAGAAGGATTATTTGTTTTTCAAGGTGGAGGTTGGCGAATTGACCAAACTCTAATAGATTTAATAGAATTATTTGATGAATATGGTTTTTATTTAAAATATTTTGATCATAGTAAAGAAATAGCTGGATTTTCTTTAAAAAAAGGTTCTGTAAAAAAAGAAGTACTTTTAGCTTTAAAAGAGTTATTAATTAATGGCGTAGATAGGGAAAAAATATATGCACTAGGTTCTCATATTAGTTCAAGATTAGATTCAAGTCAAATTTTCTATTGTGATGAAGTAGGAAACAAGATGAATTCTACTTTTCAAAAGATTTCAACTGAAGATAAAGTTGATATAGAACAAGTAAAGAAATATTATGATAGTTTTCATGTAGAAAATGATTCTCCAGATGATGAATTTGCAGAATACATATCTTGTAAGAAAATAATAAAGAGGTGATTTAATTTGAAGACACTTATATTTATTGGTGGTGCAACAGCATGTGGTAAGAGTACATTAGCAAATAGTTTGAATGAAAATATTCCAAACAGT
>CANQLF010000059.1 GCA_947624635.1 uncultured Bacilli bacterium
ACACCTTCTTTTTATTCCTTCCTTCATTATATCAAAAAAACACATGATTTGAAATTTCATGCGTTTATCCTGGATATTTTTAATATTAGGTTGCGGACTAAGTCCTCGGCATGTTATAATTTTTATATATATATTTGGAGATGGTAAAATGATATTAATGAGTGGAAAAGATTGTTCTAATTATATAAAAGAAGAAATAAAAAAAGAATTAAATAATATTAATAATAAATTAAAATTAGTTGTAATAAGAGTAGGGGAAGATGCTGCTAGTAAAGTATATATAAATTCTAAGAAAAAAGCTTGTGAGTCTTTCAATATAGATTTTGAAGAAATAGTTTATCCTGATAATATAACTGATGATATTTTAATAAATAAAATAAATGAATTAAATAATGATACAAAAGTAACAGGAATATTACTTCAATTACCTATACCTAATCATTTAAATAAAGATAAAATAATTAACACAATAGATTATAAAAAAGATGTAGATGGTCTTACAACAATAAATATAGGAAAATTAAATAATAATGAAAAATCAATTATTCCTTGTACTGCACTAGGCATTATAAATATGTTAAAATATTATGAAGTTAATTTAGAAGGTAGTAATGTAGTTATTGTTGGGAGAAGTAATTTAGTGGGTAAACCATTAATTCCATTACTTCTTAAAAATAATGCAACTGTAACTGTTTGCCATTCCAAAACTAAAGATTTAAAGAGTCATTTACTTAATGCAGATATAATAATATGCGCAGTTGGTAAAAAACATTTAATAACTAAAGATATGGTAAATTCTGGTGCGGTTATCATAGATGTTGGAATAAATAGAATTGATGGTAAATTATATGGTGATGTAGATTTTGACAATGTAAAAGATATTGCGTCAAAAATAACTCCTGTACCAGGTGGAGTAGGAGTAATGACTGTAACTAGTTTAATATCAAACATAATTGAATGTTATAAATTACAAATGTAATAATATTAGTTAAATAAAATTATATATTATGATTTCTAGTCCATATTAATAGTGGTGATGACATGAAAAATAAAAGTTTATGGATTAGTGGTATTAAAGATGAGTCTTGTAAAAGTTTAGATAAAAATATATGTGTAGATGTACTAATTATTGGTGGAGGATTAACTGGTATTAGTACAGCTTTTAATTTAAAAGATTCAAAGTTAAATATTGCTTTAATTGAAAGTGATAAAATAGGCTTTGGAGTAAGTAGTAAAACTACAGGAAAATTAACTTATTTACAAGAATTGATCTATAATAAATTAGAATCAAATTTTAATTATGATACTGCAAAAAAATATTTAGATTCACAAATAGATGCAATTAATATAGTTAAAGAAAATGTAAGTAAATATAATATTAAATGTGATTTTGTTAAAAATTCATCATATACTTTTACTAATAATGATAAAGAAATTACTAATTTTAAAAAAGAAGAAAAAATATTAAAAAAGGCTAATATAAAATATGAAATAATAAATAAATTGACTAATGGCTATAATTGTAAATATGCAATTAAAGTTGATGATACTTATGTTTTTCATCCCATTAAGTATATAATTTCTCTTAAAAATATTTGTATAAAAAATGGAATTAAAATATATGAAGATACAACTGCATTAAAACTTAAAAAAGAAAGCAATCATTATATTTGTGAAACAAAAAATAATAAAATTAAAGCTAAATGGGTAGTAGTTGCAACTCATTATCCCTTTTTTGTTATACAAGGTTTAATTCCACTTAAAACTCATATTGAAAAATCCTATATTAGTGCATCTATAACAAATGATATAAAAGACTTTAATGTAATAACTAATAGCTATCAAATTAAATCAATTAGATATCCTTTAGATAAAGATAAGTATATTATTTTTGCAACTAACTCTCATAAGTTATGTGATAACTTAGATAGAAAAAAAGAATATAATAAAATGGTTAATGAAGTTCATAAAAGTATTTCTAGAGATATAAAATTTATATGGACTAATCAAGATATAATGACTAATGATAATTTACCTTTTATTGGAGTATTAAATAAAAATGAACCTAATTTATTAATTGGTACTGGATACAATACTTGGGGTATGACTAATGCAACTATTGCTGGTAAAGTGTTGAGTGATATTATACTAGGTAATAAAAATAGATATATTGATTTATTTGATCCTAATAGAAAATTTAGTATGGATAAAATTAAAAATTTCTTTGTTAATTCCTATCTTAATGGTAAAGCATATGTCGTAACTAAATTAAAAAAGAATTATCCATGGTATGAAAATAAAGTAAGATTTGAAAATAGAAATGGAGTAAATGTAGGAATCTATACCGATGAAAAGGGTAATGAACATATAGTTCGTAATTTATGTCCACATATGAAATGTAGTTTAATATTCAATATGAAAGATAAAACTTGGGATTGTCCATGTCATGGTTCTAGATTTGACATAGATGGAAATGTAGTTGAAGGTCCTAGTGTGTATGGTATTAAAGTAAAAGAAAAAAGGTGAAAAGTAGGTTAATTTTGATTAGGATATCCCGTTTAGATATCCCGTTTTAGAAAAAACGACTATAAATTATAAAAGATAAGTG
>CANQLF010000060.1 GCA_947624635.1 uncultured Bacilli bacterium
AGATAAATTTTTCATCTTTTTTCTTAAAATTTATCTTTTCTACTATTATCGGCTGTAAATACTAACATTTTTTCTATAAAATATTACAAAAAACTTCTAAAAAACCCTTGCATTTCATACAATATCTATGGTAAAATGTTAAATGTTTGACGGCTTAGATGTGCAAGGTTGCTGACACACCTGGTTAAGTTGATAATAAATTTAAAGTGTAGTCAGGTTATTTGCTCGGAGCTAGTCTATACACGATATAGGCGAGGGGAGGATTATTATATGTCAAATACCAAAGTGCGTATCAGATTAAAGGCATATGATCACAGAATCTTAGATCAAGCTGCAATTAAAATCGTAGAAACTGTAAAAAGAACTGGTGGAGAAGTTAGTGGACCAATCCCACTACCAACAGAAATTCAAAAGTATACAATTTTAAAAGCAGTTCACAAATATAAAGATTCACGTGAACAATTTGAAATGCGTACACATAAAAGATTAATTGACATCAATAACCCAAGTAAGGAAACAGTTGAGGCGCTAACTCACTTAGACTTACCAAGTGGTGTTGATATACAAATCAAATTATAGTAATTAGGAGGATGAAAAAATGAAAGGAATCTTAGGTCGTAAAGAAGGAATGACACAAGTTTTCAATAAAGAAGGTAGGCTTACTCCTGTAACTGTTGTTTATGTTGGTACAAATGTAGTAACACAAATTAAAACTAAAGAAAACGACGGTTATGAAGCAGTACAACTTGCTTTTGGAGAAAAAAGACAAAAGCTTTCTAATAAACCAGAACTTGGTCACTTAAAAAAAGCAAATACTACACCTAAGCGCTTCTTAAAAGAAATTAGAGGTGTAGATGTTAATAACTTTGAAGTAGGGCAAGAAATTCATGCTGATTATTTTGTTCCAGGAGAAGTTGTTGATGTACAAGGAACTAGTAAAGGTAAAGGGTTCCAAGGCGTTATCAAACGTCACAATCAAAGTCGTGGACCAATGACTCACGGTTCGCACTATCACAGAGGTCCAGGTTCAATGGGAACAATGAGACCAATGCGTGTTATGAAAGGTAAGAAATTACCAGGACACATGGGTATGGAAACTGTAACAATTCAAAACTTAGAAATTGTAGCAGTTGACATGGAAAATGGTTGTCTATTAATAAAAGGAAATGTTCCAGGTGCTAAAAAATCTTTTGTTGTTATTAAAAGTTCTATAAAAACTCCAGGTAAAGTAAATGATGCTCAAGAGTTAGTAAGTTATGAACCTGATCAAACTGTTGATGTAGAAAATGCTACTGAAGAAGTTACAGAAGCTAATGATGTTAGTGAAGATGTAACTAATGAAGAAGTAGTAGAAGATACAGCAAAAGATGAAAGTGAATCATCACAAGAAGAAGCTACAGAAAATACAGAGGCTTAAATAAAAAAAATAGATAAAATATTTGTGATGAAAGGAGGAATTTAAATGGCTAAGATAGCTCTTTTAAATAACAAAGGTGAAAAAGTAAAAGACATTAACTTAAATGACAATATATGGAATATAGAACCAAATGATGCAGTATTACATAATGCAATAGTATTATCACTTGCATCACTAAGACAAGGAACTGCTAAAACTAAAACTCGTTCAGAAGTTAGTGGTGGTGGAAGAAAACCTTGGAGACAAAAAGGAACAGGACGTGCAAGACAAGGTAGCATTCGTGCAACTCAATGGAGAGGTGGAGGAATAGTATTCGGGCCAACTCCAAGAGATTACAAAAAGAAAATGAATAAAAAGGAAAGACGTTTAGCTTTATTATCTGCCCTATCTTATAAATTAAAAGATAATGAATTAATTGGAATTGATAGTTTAAGTTTAGAAACACCTAAAACCAAGGATTTCGTTGAACTTTTAAACAATTTAAAATTAAAAGATAAAAAAGTTTTAATCGTAACTACAGAATTAGAAGATAATTTACTTCTAGCATCAAGAAATATACCTGAAGTATTAGTATTATCAAATGATGAGATAAATACTTTAGATATAGTAAATGCTGATTACATGATTGTAACAGAAGATGCAGTAAGCAAAATAGAGGAGGTGCTTAACTAATGAATCATTATAGAGATATCATTAAAGCTCCTATCATAACTGAAAAAACTGCAAGTATTTCGCAAGATGGACAAAGTTATGTATTTGAAGTTGACGTAAAAGCAAATAAAACTGAAATTAAACAAGCAATAGAAAAAATATTTAATGTTAAAGTACTTGAAGTTCGTACTATAAATGTTAAGCCGAAGAAAAAAAGAGTTGGTAAATATACTGGTATGACAAGTAAGTACAAAAAAGCAATTGTTAAGTTAGCAGAAGGTTCTTCTATAGAACTATAAGCTACTAGTTAGGAGGATTACTATGCCAATTAGAAAATTAAAACCTATGACTAATGGTACTAGAGAAATGAGTAGATTAGTTAATGATGAAATAACTAAAACTACTCCTGAAAAAAGTTTATTAGTATCATTAAATAAAAAAGCTGGTCGTAATAATCAAGGAAGAATTACTGTTCGTCATCAAGGTGGCGGAGCTAAAAGAAAATATCGTGTTATCGATTTTAAAAGAGATAAAAAAGATATTATTGGTACAGTCTCTTCAATTGAATACGATCCAAATAGAACAGCTAACATTGCTTTAATTAATTATGTTGATGGAGAAAAAAGATACATCATTGCTCCTAAAGGATTAAAAGTAGGAGATAAAATAATGAGTGGAGATAATGCCGACATTAAAGTTGGTAATACTCTTCCAATAATGAATATTCCAGTAGGTACAGTTATTCATAATATCGAACTAAAACCAGGTAAGGGTGGGCAAATTGCTCGTAGTGCTGGTAATAGTGCACAAATATTAGGACGTGAAGGTAAATACGTTATGGTAAGACTAAACAGTGGTGAATCACGTTTAATCTTAGGAACTTGTGTTGCAACTATTGGAGAAGTAGGAAATACTGACCATGAGTTAGTAAGTATTGGTAAAGCAGGACGTAAACGTCACATGGGTATTAGACCTACAGTTCGTGGTTCTGTTATGAACCCTAACGATCACCCTCATGGTGGTGGTGAAGGTAAAGCACCAGTTGGTAGAAAAGGGCCTCTTACTCCTTGGGGTAAACCAGCTCTTGGATATAAAACTCGTAAGAACAAAAAGGCTTCTGACAAATTAATTGTTAATCGCCGTAAAAAGAAATAGGAAAGGATGATTATTGTGGCAAGAAGTTTAAAAAAAGGACCTTATGTATTCGATAGATTACTTAAAAAGGTTCGTGAATTAAATGACTCAAACAAAAAACAAGTTATAAAAACATGGTCACGCCGTTCAACAATTTATCCTGAATTTATTGGTCACACATTTGCGGTACACAACGGAAAAGAATTCATCCCAGTATATGTTACTGAAGATATGGTTGGTCATAAATTAGGAGAATTCTCACCAACTCGTAAATTTGGTGGACACGGTGATGACAAGAAAAAGAAATAGTCAAAAGGAGGGTGCTTAAATAAATGGAAGCAAGAGCAACTGCTAACACAGTTTTAACCGCTCCAATTAAATCACGTTTAGTAATTGATTTAATACGTGGTAAAAAAGTTAGTGAAGCAGAAAATATACTAAATAATTTAAATAAAAAATCTGCAAGATTAATTAAAAAAGTATTAATCTCTGCAGTAGCGAATGCAGAAAACAACTTAGGATTAGACAAAGAAAAATTATATGTTAAAGAATGTTTTATCAATGAAGGCCCAGTACTAAAAAGAATCCGTTTCGGTTCTCGTAGTCATATAGATCGTCATGATAAAAGAACTAGTCATATAACTGTAGTCGTTAGTGAAAGTACAAAATAAGGAGGTATACTGATGGGACAAAAGGTTAATCCGGTAGGACTAAGAATCGGTATCAATAAAGACTGGGAATCAAAATGGTATGCATCAGATAAAGATTTCGGAAGATTCTTAAATAATGATGTTAAGATTCGTAAATTTTTAGATAAAAAATTAAAAGATGCAAGTGTTTCTACTATATTAATAGAAAGAAATGCAAAAAGTACTGATATTACCATTCATACTTCAAAACCAGGTGTAATTATTGGACGTGGTGGAGAAGAAATAGAAAAATTAAAGAAAGAATTATCAAAATTAGTTAATGAAAATATAACTATTTCAATCATGGAAGTCAAAAAACCTGATTTAGTAGCTAAGTTAGTTGCTGATAACATAGCTCATCAAATCGAAAACAGAGTTTCATTTAGAATTGCTCAAAAACGCGCAATTAGAAATGTTATGAAAGCTGGAGCTCAAGGTGTTAAAACACTTGTTTCAGGAAGACTTGGTGGAGCTGATATGGCTCGTAGTGAAGGATATAGTGAAGGAAATACTCCACTACATACCCTAAGAGCTGATATAGATTATGCAACTAGTGAAGCTGACACTACATATGGAAAAATAGGTGTTAAAGTTTGGATTTACAGAGGTGAAATACTTCCTACAAAAGATACTAAGGGAGGTAAGAAAAATGTTAATGCCAAAAAGAACTAAGTACAGAAAACCACATAGAATCTCTTATGAAGGTAGGGCAAAAGGAAATACTACATTACATTTTGGAGAATATGGTTTGATGGCTAAAGAAGGAGCTTGGATTACAGGAAGACAAATCGAAGCTGCTCGTATTGCTATGACACGTTATATGAAACGTGGAGGTAAAGTATGGATAAATATTTTCCCTCACTTAGCAAAAACTAAACAACCACTTGAAACTCGTATGGGAAAAGGAAAAGGTAATCCAGAAGAATGGGTTGCAGTTGTTAAAGAAGGTAAAATTATGTTTGAAATATCTGGTGTAGATGAAGCAACTGCTCGTGAAGCATTAAGACTTGCTATGCATAAATTACCTATCAAATGCAAATTTGTTAAAAAAGAAGATGGTGGTGATATAAATGAAGGTTAATGAAATAAGAAATTTGACCACTGAAGAAATAAATAAAAAAATAGAAGAAACAAAAGAAGAACTATTTAATTTACGTTTTGCTCAAGCAAGCGGAAACTTGGAAAAACCTTCAAGAATAAGAGAATTAAGAAAATTAGTTGCTCGTTTAAAAACAGTACTTAACGAACGTGCAACAGAAGAAAGCAAGGAGGCATAATCCTTATGGACAATAAACGTGAATTAGTTGGTAAAGTCGTTAGTGACAAAGCTGATAAAACTATAACAGTATTAGTTGAAACATATAAAAAAGATCCATTATATGGAAAAAGAGTTAAATATTCAAAAAAATATGCTGCTCATGACGAAGAAAATGTTGCTAAAGTAGGCGATATAGTTCGTATAGCTTTTACTAGACCACTATCTAAAACTAAAAGATATGAATTAGTAGAAGTAGTTGAAAAAGCAGTAATACTATAAAACTCTTTAATGGAAGGAGGATTATCAAATGGTTCAACAACAAAGTATTTTAAAAGTTGCTGATAACTCTGGTGCACGTGAACTTATGGTTATTCGTGTATTAGGTGGAAGTAAAAGAAAAACTGGTAACATCGGTGATATCGTTGTTGGTACAGTTAAAAAAGCAATTCCAAATGGAACAATTGGAAAAGGTAAAGTAGTTAAAGCAGTAGTCGTACGTAGTAAGGCTGGTGCAAGACGTGATGACGGGTCATACATCAAATTTGATGATAATGCTTGTGTAATTATTAAAGATGATAAATCTCCAGTAGGTACACGTGTATTAGGACCAGTTGCTCGTGAATTAAGAGAAAAAGATTTCATGAAAATAGTTTCTCTAGCAAAAGAAGTTATATAACTCTATAAAAAGGAGGATTAAACATGTATTTAAAAAAAGGAGACAAGGTAATTGTTACCTGTGGAAAAGATAAAGATAAACAAGGAAAAGTTACTGAAGTTTTGAGAAATGAAAATAAGGTAGTAGTTGAAGGTGTTAATATAATTAAAAAGCATATTAAACCAGTTAACGGAAATGATGGTGGAATCATTGAAGTTGAAGCACCTATTCATGCATCAAACGTTATGTTAATTGATCCTAAAACAAATAAGAAAACAAGAATCGGTAAAGAATTAGATAAAAATGGTAATAAAGTAAGAGTTACAAAAAAATCTAATTCTAAACTAGATTAATTGGAAGGAGGGTATTTATGAACCGCCTAAAAGAAAAATATTTAAATGAAATTGTTCCAAGTTTAAAAGAAAAACATGGTTATAAAACTATTATGGAAGTTCCAAAAATAGAAAAAATAGTTTTAAATATGGGTGTAGGAGATGCTACAACAAACAGTAAATTAATGGATGCAGCAACTCATGATTTAGCTTTAATTACTGGACAAAAACCAGTTATAACAAAAGCTAAAAAATCAATAGCTGGATTCAAATTAAGAGAAGGTCAACCAATAGGATGTAAAGTTACATTACGTGGAGAAAATATGTATAATTTCCTAGATAAACTAATTAGTATTGCGCTTCCTCGTGTTAAAGACTTTAGAGGAGTATCTAAAAAAAGTTTTGATGGTAGAGGAAACTATACAATGGGTATTAAAGAACAACTTATTTTCTCAGAAATAGAATTTGACGATGTAGTTAAAGTTCGTGGTATGGATATAGTAATCGTTACAACAGCTAAGACTAACGAAGAAGCATATGACTTATTAAATGGAATCGGTATTCCTTTTAAGAAGTAATTTCAAAAAGGAGGATTAATATGGCAAAAAAAAGTATGATTGCAAAAGCAAACAGAAAACAAAAATACAAAGTACGTGAATATACAAGATGTGAAAGATGTGGAAGACCACATGCTGTTATGAGCAAATTTAAAATATGTCGTATTTGCTTTAGAGAATTAGCATCAAAAGGGCAAATCCCTGGTGTTAAAAAGTCTAGTTGGTAAAAAGGGAAGGGAGGATTATTATGGTATTAACTGACCCAATCGCAGACATGCTTACAAGAATACGTAATGCAAATGTTATGCGTTATCAAACAGTAGAAGTTCCAAATTCTAAAGTTAAGGAACAAATCGCTAAAATATTAAAAGATGAAGGATTCATTAGTGATTATAAAATTGAAAAACACGAAAAACAAGATGATATGATTGTATTATCTTTAAAATACGGACAAAGAAAAGAAAGAGTTATTACTGGGTTAAAGCGTATTTCAAAACCAGGATTACGTGTTTATGCTAAAGTAGATGAAATTCCAAAGGTTTTAAATGGACTTGGAATTGCTATAATATCTACTTCAAAAGGAATAATGACTGATAAACAAGCACGTGAACAAGAAGTTGGTGGAGAAGTACTAGCTTACATTTGGTAATTTGAGGAGGTGTCTTAATGAGTCGTATAGGAAACAGAATTCTTAGCGTACCTGAAGGGGTTACTGTAAGTGTTAATGACACTATCGTTACAGTTAAAGGACCTAAAGGTGAATTAAGTACTGATGTAACAGATCATGTTACAGTAAAAGTTGAAGATGGGAACGTTACTCTAACAAGAGATAACGATGAAAAAACTTCAAGAAGTATGCATGGTACTGCAAATGCTAATATTGCTAATATGATTGAAGGTGTTACTAAAGGTTTTTCTAAAGGTTTAGAAATAATCGGTGTAGGGTATCGTTTTCAAACTAAAGGTGATAAATTAGTTATAAATGCAGGATATTCAAATCCAGTAGAACTTAGTGTTCCAAGTAATTTAAAAATTGAAACAGTAAGTAATACAGAAATTACTGTAACTGGAATTGATAAACAAGCAGTTGGAGAATTTGCTGCAATTATTCGTAAAGTAAGAGAACCTGAACCATATAAAGGTAAAGGTATTCGTTATAAAGATGAACATGTTCGTCGTAAAGAAGGAAAGAAAGCTTCAAAATAAAGTAAAGGAGAGATAAGATTATGGTAAATAAGGTATCTCGTAATGAAGTACGTAAGATTAGACATGCTAGAGTTAGAAGAACAATATCTGGTACTAGTGAAGTTCCAAGATTAAATGTTTTTAGATCAAATGCTAATATTTCAGTACAAATTATTGATGATGTTAACGGTGTTACTTTAGCTAGTGCTTCATCATTAGACAAATCATTAAATATAAAAAATGGTTCCAATATAGAAGCAGCTAAAATAGTTGGAAAAAGTATTGCTGAAAAAGCAAAAAAAGCAAAAATTAATAAGGTTGTTTTCGATAGAGGTGGATACCTATATCATGGACGTGTAAAAGCTTTAGCTGAAGCTGCACGTGAAAATGGATTAGAATTTTAGAAGGAGGGTAATATCGGAATGGAAAAGAAATATAACCCACAAAAAAAGATCTATGACGAAGAAGTTATAGCAATCAACCGTGTAACTAAAGTTACAAGAGGTGGTCGTCATTTTAGATTTAGCGCAACTGTTGTTGTAGGAGATAGAAAAGGGAAAGTTGGATTAGGTACTGGTAAAGCAAATGAAGTTCCTGATGCAATTAAAAAAGCTGTTCAAGCTGCAACTAAAAATATCGTTATCGTACCACTTGTAGATAACAGAACAATTTCTCATGACGCTATTGGTGTTAAGGGTGCTGCTAAAGTATTACTTAAACCAGCTAGAAAAGGTACTGGTGTTATTGCTGGAGGACCTGTTCGTTCTGTACTAGAACTTGCTGGTGTGCGTGATATAGTATCTAAATCACTTGGTTCAAACACTAAAATTAATATGGCAAGAGCTACATTAACTGCTCTTACTGAACAAAAAAGTCTTGATCATGTTGCTAAATTAAGAGGTAAAACTAAAGAGGAGATCTTAGGATAATGAAATTACATGAATTACATCCAGCTGAAGGTTCAGTTAAAACTCGTAAGAGAATTGGTAGAGGACCAGGAAGCGGAACAGGAAAAACTTCTGGAAAAGGTCATAAAGGACAAAACGCTCGTAGTGGCGGAGGAGTAAGATTAGGTTTTGAAGGTGGGCAACTTCCACTATTCAGACGTTTACCAAAAAGAGGATTTAGCAATGCAAGATTTAAAAGGGAATATGCAGTAATTAATTTAAGTGATTTGAACAGATTTAACGATGGAGATGTTGTTACTCCAGAATTATTAAAAGAAATGGGAATTGTTAAAAAAGAATTATGTGGTATTAAAGTATTAGGTAATGGTACATTAGAAAAGAAAGTAACAGTTAAAGCTCATAAATTCAGCGAAAGTGCTAAAGAAAAAATAGAAACTTCAGGTGGAAAAGTAGAGGTGATCTAATATGTTTGCTACTATTAAGCAAATATTTAAACCTACAAATAAGGATTTAAGGAATAGATTACTATTTACTTTAGGAGTATTATTTATATTCAAAATAGGTACAGTAATACGTATTCCTGGAACAGAAAATCTAACAGATAATTTAGGAT
Organism: uncultured Bacilli bacterium; assembly: GCA_947624635.1. GTDB lineage: Bacteria > Bacillota_I > Bacilli_A > RF39 > UBA660 > SIG205. The sequence goes on from CANQLF010000060.1 coordinate 9,400, forward strand.
TTCTTGAACTTATAAATGCAATGGGTGGTGGAGCTTTAAAGCAATTTTCAATATTTGCTTTAGGGGTAATGCCATACATTACTGCATCGATAATTATAGAACTATTATCTATGGATATAATTCCTTATTTGTCTGAGTTAAACAAACAAGGATATACAGGAAGACAAAAGAAAAATCAAATAACAAGATATGTTGGAATAATATTTGCATTTATACAAGGAATAGCTTATTCATTTGCATTCCTAGGTAAAAATGTAGGAGTTATGGAATACTTAAGAGTTGCCACTATAATGACTGCTGGTACAGCATTCTTATTATGGTTAGGTGATCAAATAACTCAAAAGGGAATTGGTAATGGTATTTCATTAATAATCATGGCAGGTATTCTTGCTAGTATTCCAACAATGTTTATAGATGCATTTAACGAATTAGTTAAATTCACTTCAACACAAGCAATATTTATAGGTATGATATCATTTATTGTATTTGTAATAATATATTTATTAATTGAAGTTGGAGTAATATTTGTTCATGAAGCAGAAAGACGTTTACCAATACAATATGCAAATAGAACTACTTCATCTTATGGTGGTGAACAAACTTATATGCCTTTAAGACTTAACTCTGGCGGAGTTATACCAGTAATATTTGCATCAAGCGTAATTGCAATACCTGCAACTATCGCACAATTTATAAATAAAGAAGGATTTACATTATTCGTAAATAAATATTTGAATTATAATACAGTACCTGGATTTACACTATATATATTATTAATATTATTTTTCGCTTACTTCTATGTATTTTTACAAATTAATCCTGATCAATTATCTGAAAATTTACAAAAAAATGGAGGATATATTCCAGGAATCAAACCAGGAAAAGAAACTAGTAAATATATAAAACAAGTATTATCAAGAATTACAGTTATTGGTGCAATTTTCTTAGCAGTCATAGCTGGACTTCCAATAATATTTACAAATATTTCTAAATTACCATCAAGTATAACTGTTGGTGGTACAGGATTATTAATTGTAGTAGGCGTTGCGCTTGAAACATATAAACAATTAGAAAGTTCATTAGTTTCAAGAAGTTATAAAAAAACAAATTACCAAAGGAGGACTAGAAGAAAATAATGAGAAATATTGTATTCATTGCTCCACCAGCTGCTGGTAAAGGAACACAAGCAAATATATTAAAAGAAAATTATAATATAGCTCATATCTCTACTGGTGATTTACTAAGAGAAGAAGTTAAAAAGGAAAGTTTGCTAGGTAAGCAAATCGAAGATAAAATGAAATCTGGACAATTAATCGAAGATGAAATTGTTACAGAATTACTTGAAAATAGATTAATGCAAGATGATACAAATAATGGTTACATTTTAGATGGTTATCCAAGAAATATAAAACAAGCTAAAATATTAGAAGAATTACTTGAAAAAATTAATAAACCAATAGATCATGTAATATTTCTAGAAATAGATGAAGAAGAAGCTATGAAAAGAGCTTGTGGTAGACTTACTTGTGATAAATGTGGTAAAATATATAACATTTACTTTGATGAAATGAAACCAAAAAAAGAAAATATATGTGATGATTGTAATATATCATTAACACATAGAGCTGATGATAATGAAGAATCATTTAAGAAAAGATTTAGAACATATATGGAATCTACTAAACCATTAATTGATTTTTATCAAAATAAAGGACTTTTAAATGTAGTAGATAGTTCAATAAATAAAGAACATACTAGCAAACAAATTAAGAAAATTTTAAAGTAGGTGGTGTTTATGATAACAATCAAAACCGAAGAAGAAATTAAACTTTTGAGGATTGCTGGTAATATAGTTTATCAAACGCACAAGTATTTAAAAGGCAGGCTAAAACCTGGAATGACAACTAATGATATTGATAAACTAGCATATGACTTTATAATAAGTAAAGATGCGACTCCATCATTCTTGAATTACGAGGGATTTCCAAATACTGTCTGTGTATCAGTTAATGATGAGGTAGTACATGGAATTCCTAGTAATAGAGTGATTAAAAAAGGTGACATCGTATCAATTGATATTGGCGCTTGTTATAAGGGTTATCATGGGGATTCTGCATGGACTTATTATGTTGGAACAAATCCACCAAGTGATATAAAAAGACTTATGGAGGGAACAGAAAAAGCTTTATATGCAGGGTTATCCAAAGTTAAAGAGGGAAATAGAATAGGAGATATTTCAAAAGCTGTAGAAAGCGTTGCTAAGAAATATAAACTATCTATTGTAAGAGAATTAGTTGGTCATGGAGTTGGAAAAAGTGTTCATGAAGCTCCTGAAGTTCCAAACTACGATACAGGACACGCTGGACCAGTCCTAAAAGCAGGAATGGTAATAGCAGTTGAACCTATGTTAAATCTTGGTTCTAGGTTTGTAGTTTTAGAAGATAATGATTGGACCGTTTCAACATATGATAAAAAACCATCGGCACACTATGAACATACTGTTTTAGTTACAAAAGATGGCTATGAAATATTAACAGGAGAGTGATTAGATGGCAAAAGATGATGTAATAGAGATGGAAGGCACTGTGCTTGAAATCATACCAGGTGGACAATTTAAAGTAGAATTATCTAATAAACATATTGTAACCGCTCACGTTTCTGGTAAAATAAGAATGAATTACATTCGTATCTTACCAGGTGATACAGTTGTTGTAGAATTGTCCATATACGATTTAACACGTGGGCGAATAACTTATAGAAAATAAGTAGGAGGGATTTTATATGAAAGTAAAACCATCAGTTAAAAAAATTTGTGCGAAATGTAAAGTAATTAAACGTAATGGAAAAGTTATGGTAATTTGTGAAAACCCAAAACACAAACAAAAGCAAGGATAATGGAGGTGTAATATATGGCACGTATTAAGGGTGTAGATATTCCAAATGATAAAGTGTTAGAAATATCTCTAACATACATTTACGGAATAGGAAGAAGTTTAGCTAAAAAAATATGCGAAGACGCTAAAATTGATGGATCAAGAAGAGTTAAAGATTTATCTGAAGACGAACTAAATAAAGTTCGTGATCAAGTTTCAAATCATATGATCGAAGGGGATTTGAGACGTGAAGTTAGTACAAATATCAAAACTAAAATGGAAATTAAATCATATCAAGGTATACGTCATAAAAAAGGACTACCAGTAAGAGGTCAAAGAACAGGAAGAAATTGTAGAAGTTGTAAAAACAAAAAAGGACCAAGAAAAGTAGTCGCTAACAAGAAAAAGTAATTTGAAAAAGGAGGTTATTTAAATGGCTTATAAAACAAGAAAAAGAAAAGTAAAAAGAAATGTGCCTGAAGGTCAAGCACATATTCACTCTACTTATAATAATTCCATTGTAACTATTACTGATAATGAAGGTAATGTAATTAGTTGGGCATCTGCTGGAACATTAGGATTCAAAGGCAGCAAGAAAAGTACTCCTTTTGCAGCAGGTATGGCTAGTGAAGCTGCAGGAAAATCTGCAGTTGAAAGCGGTATGAAAAAAGTTCAAGTTTATGTTAAAGGATTAGGACCAGGAAGAGAACCTGCAATTCGTTCTTTACAAACTGCTGGGTTAGAAATTACTGAAATAGTTGATGTAACACCAATACCACATAATGGTTGTCGTCCACCTAAACGTCCACGTAACTAAGGAAAGGGGATGTGTGATGTGTTGAAATTTGAAAAACCAGATTACAAAGTAACTGATTACGTAGAAAATAATTTTTATGGAAAATTTGAACTAGAACCACTTGAAAGAGGGTTTGGTACTACTATAGGTAATGCACTTAGAAGAGTTATGTTATCAAGCTTACCAGGTAGTGCGATAAATAGTGTTAAAATTGATGGAGTATTACATGAATTCCAAACAATAGATGGTGTTGTGGAAGATGTAACTGCAATAGTATTAAATTTAAAGAGTGTTGTAATTAAAAATCATGCTTATAAAATTGATAATGAAAACACTGAAGAAGTAGAAGCACCTAAAGTTATTAAATTAAATGTTACAGGACCTAAACAAGTAACTGCTGGGGATTTTGAAACAGATGCAGATATCGAAATAATTAATAAAGATTTAGTTATCGCAAATGTTAGTGAAGGTGGAAAACTTGTAATAGAAGCTACTATAGGTAATGGTAGAGGATATGTACGTTCTGATGATCAAAAGAAACTACTAGGTGATGTTAAAGTTGGTGTAATTCCAATTGACTCATTATATTCACCAATAGAAAGAGTTAGTTATGATATCGAAAGTGCTCGTGTTGGTCAAAACGAAAACTTTGATAAATTAATAATGAACGTTTGGACAAACGGTTCAATGAGACCTGAAGAAGCAATGGCACTTGCTAGTAGAATCTTAATTGAACATTTTGAAATTATAACTAAGATCGATGATATTGCTGATGTAAAAGGACTTATGAACGAAAAACAAGAAGATCCTAAACAAAAAACATTACAAACTCCAATTGAAGACTTAGATTTTTCTGTGCGTGCATATAACTGTTTAAAAAGAGCTTCACTTTTAACTGTACAAGATATTACAAGTAAGAGTGAATCTGAAATGATGAAAATACGTAATTTAGGTAAAAAATCTTTAAAAGAAGTTATCGATAAAATTAAAGATATGGGACTTAAATTTAGAGATGATGACTAGTAAAAGGAGGTAAATCATGGCTTATAGAAAATTAGGTAGAGATAACAAACATAGAAGAAGTTTACTTGCTAGTCAAGTAAAAGATGTAATCATGTGTGAATCTATTGAAACAACTGAAACAAGAGCAAAAGAAACTCGTAAATTTGTTGATAAAATGATTACATATGGTAAGAATGGAAGTTTAGTTTCAAGACGTAAAGCTTTAGCTTTCTTACATAATGATAAACAAGTTGTAGATAAAATATTTAATGAACTTGCACCACGTTACGCTAAAAGAAATGGTGGATACACTAGAATATTAAAATGATCAGAAAGGCGTGGAGATGACGCTTTAACTGTTATTTTAGAATTGGTTAAAGATGAAGAAGCATAATTACTATGTTTCTTTTTTTCTATCATTGTGTTAAAATAATTGATGCAAAGAAGGGATACTTATGAAAATAGAAATAAACTGTGATTTAATGCATAAAATATATGAATCAAAACATGGATTTAATTTAAATAGGGACTTTAAAATTGCTTTTTTAGCATCATCAATTTCTACACTAGCTTTTTCACTAGTTAATTTAAGTGATACCAATTATTTTAAAAAATTTATAATGAGATTTGCAATTAATTATTTAGCAGGATTAGCAGGCGTTTTAACTTGCGAATATATTTCAAAGAAAACAAATATTAATAATGCTAAAAATAATTTAATATTAATTTCATTTTTACTTAAAAGTTTAAATATAGACACAAATAAAGATTTATTAATGAATTCAGAATGTTATAAAACCAAATATAAATTTAAATTTGATGATTGTAAAATACCTTATGTATTACAAGAAAAATATATTGATATTCCAGTATTAGATAATAATGAAAATAATAGTGTATCTGTTCTTCAAGAACATAAAATTGGAAGTAATAAATATATTATATCAAGAGGAATGCCTGTAAAAAAAAAGGCATTAAAGCTTGTATTTAATCAAATATAGTTTAATTAAAGTTAATAATAAACTTAAAAAATGTTGCACAACACTTTCGTTTATGACACACTATAGCTGAAGGTGATAATATGGCACTTACAGAAAAAGTATAGAACAAATGGATAAAATTTATTTACTTAAAAGTGAATAGATTTTTTTCTTCTTATATATTATAATATTATTTGTAGATGAGGCGGTTTTATGCGAGGTAATAGAGGAAATTTTATAAATAGATTAATAGATAAATTTAAAAGATTTTTAAAACAAAGAAAAATAAAAAAAGAAAAGTTAATTGAGAAAAAGAAGTTAGAAGTAAAAGAAAAAGATATAAAAAAGAAAAAAGAAGAAGAAGTAATAATTTATTTTATTAATCGAAAGAAGCTTAATAATAGTGTTAAATTAGACAATAAGAAAACTAATATAAAGATTGAAGTAAAATTGCCTAAAGAACTTAAAAATAAAAAAGAAATTATTAAAAAAGTAGAAGTTCTAAATCAAATTAAATCTAAAAGTCAAGAAGTGGTAGAAGAAGAAAAATCAATAGAAAATGTAAACATTAAAGAAGAAAAAGATAATAGTAAGACAGAAGATACTAAACAAATTAATATTATTCAAAAACAAAAAGAAAAAGAAAATGTAAAAATTAAAAATAAGAAAGATAAAAATAATATTCAGGAAATACAAAGTAAAACAGTATTCAATAATAAACCATATATAATTAAAAAACATAAACCTAAAAGAAAAGGTATTAAAGAAATAAATATAATAAAAGTTAAAAAGAAAACTAACAATAATATTAAATCCAATGATTTAATAAAAGAAATAAATAAAATAATAAGTGCTAACAAAAAATTACTAAGCGATATTAAAAATGAAATAGCATCTATTGATTATGAACTTAATAAAACAAAAGATATTAAAAAAATTAACGAATTAGAAAATAAATTAAAAGAAATAAAATTAAAAATACAAAAAATAATTAATGAATTTTACTATATAAAAAATGGTAATTTAGATAAGCTTAAATATTCAAAATTAGAAATAATTATCAAAGATATTAAAAAAATTAATTCAAATATTAATTTTAATGATTTAATATCATTACCCAAATTAAATTTAGATTATTATAATGATATGATAAATACTAAAATAAATAGTGATACTCTTGAAGATAAGATATACTATAAAAAGGAACTTATTAAGGATAAAAATAATATTTTTGATAAAGAAAAAAATGAATTAAATAATTTAAAAATTATTAATTCAAGATTATCTAACCAAATAAATAAAAATAAGGATATAATAAAACATTTTAATGAAATGATAAAAAATATAGAACCAGAAAAAATACTAATAATGCAACATAATTTTTTATCTAATATGTTAAGAAATACTGCTAATCTAATTGGTACATTTATAAGTATTCCATTTTTAAAGAGACCTAGCAATATTCCGTTATTTACTTTTGGATTATTTACTCTAAATAATTCCATAAGAAATATGAGAGCAATAAATTCTAAAAAACAAATAGTAAAATATCTTCCAAGTAATGATTATGCCGATAAAATATTATATTATAAAAATAATTTTGATAGTGTAACATACTTAATTAGTGATACAATAACACAAATAGAATTTTTTAGAGA